>JAASSM010000122.1 GCA_021767885.1 bacterium
AGAGCACCGAGGCGGAGAACTACGCCGTCTTCATGAGCGGCGACCTCCTGAAGATCGCCACCAAGCTCCAGGATACGGCGAAGTACCCCGTGGTGGACGGGAACTTCGTGTTCACCGCCGCCACCGACCGCGAGCTGGCGTTGCGGCTCGCCTCGGCCGACCTGCTCACGCGGGGACGCCAGGAGCGGACGCTCCGTGTGGTCGACCACTACCAGGTGGCCGCGGTGCCGGTGTCCGACTACTCGGGACGGCCCATCGGCGTCCTGGTCATGACCCACGACATCGCCGACGATCAGGCCGCGCTGGCGGCCATCCGCGAGGACGGCGAGCGGGCCCTCTCCCGGCTGCTGACCAGCATCGGCGTGTCCACCATCGTGTTCCTGCTGCTGGTCGGCGGACTCACCTATGGCGTGGTCCGTCGCATCAACGGCGTGCTGCAGGACCTGATCACCGGCCTCTCCTCGGGCGCCTCGCAGATCGCCCAGGCCTCCCAGCAGGTGGCCGGTTCCAGCTCCCAGCTGGCCCAGTCCAGCGGCACGGCCGCGGCCAGCCTGCAGCAGACCTCGGCGTCGCTCACGCAGCTGAGCACCCTGACGCAGCGCAACAGCGACACCGCCGATCAGGCCAGCGAGCTGGCCGACGGTGCCAACCGCGATACCGAGGCCGGACGCGAGGCCGTGACACGCATGAACCAGAGCATCGAGCGCATCAAGACGTCCTCGGACGAGACCGCCACCATCCTGAAGACCATCGACGAGATCGCCTTCCAGACCAACCTGCTGGCGCTGAACGCCGCGGTGGAGGCCGCGCGGGCCGGCGAGGCGGGCAAGGGCTTCGCCGTGGTGGCCGAGGAGGTGCGCAACCTGGCCGCCCGCAGCGCCGAGGCCGCGCGCAGCACGGCCGACCTCATCGCGCAGGCCCAGAGCAACGCCGCCGAGGGTGTGACCGTCAGCGGCGAGGTCACCGAGCTGCTGCAGAAGATCAACGGCTCGGTGGCGGACGCGGCGCGCCTGATGAGCGAGGTGAACACCGCGAGCACGGAGCAGTCCCAGGGACTGGGCGAGATCACCCGCGCGGTGGACTCCCTGGACGGCGTGACCCAGGCCAATGCGGCCGGCAGCGAGGAGATCGCCTCGGCCGGGCAGGAACTCTCCGCCCAGGCGGCCGACCTGGACCGCATGGTCTCCGTGCTCGTGGAGCTGGTGACCGGACGGGCGGACGCCTGCCGGGACCAGGCGGCCGGTCGGACGGCGTCGTCGTCGAAGGTGCCGGCGAGCACCGAGACGCGGACGCCGACGGTCCGCACCGGCGCGATGCCGTCGCGCTCCCCGGAACGGGCCCCGTCCGCGGCCGAGGACGTCCTGCCCCTCGACGCGGAGGACGAGGTCCTGCTGTAGGCTCGCCGATCCGCCCTGGCGGCCACGAGGCCGGTGCCCACCCGCCCGTGGCCGCCCTCGGGCTGGATCTGGCGCCATGGGCGCGTTAGGCTGAGGCCGCCGCCGGAGAGGCCGAGACCAGGAGCACGCCGACCATGGATCGTTCTCGTTCCGCCATTTCACGCCTGCCCAGGACCCTGGTGCTGATCGGCCTGCTCGCCGGGGCCTCCGTGCCTGCGGGGGCCAGGCAAGACGCCGGGACGGCGCGATGATGCGCGGGGCCGCGTTGCGGACGTCACTGCGGATCGCCGGGATCTACGCCCTGATGAGCGTCACGTGGATCATGCTCTCCGACCGCCTGGTGGAGAGCATCGCCCCCACCGCGGTGGCGCTGGCCTGGCTGCAGAGCGTCAAGGGCCTGGCCTTCGTCCTGCTGACCGCGGTGGTCATCGGGCTGCTCGTCTACCGGCAGGCGGCCCGTGCCGAGGCGGCCCGGGAGCGGCTACGCGAGCGGGAGGCCTACTTCCGGAACCTGTTCGAGAGCGCCCCGACGGCCTACCAGTCCCTGGATGCGGACGGGAGGATCCTGGACGTCAACCCCGCCTGGTGCGACCTGCTCGGCCACGAGCGCGAGGCGGTGATGGGCCAGCCGCTATCGAGGTTCGTGGTGGCCGACCAGCGGTCCGAGCTGGCGGAGCGGTTCCCCGAGTTCCTGGCCACCGGTGCCATGGACGATCCCGAACTCCAGCTCAGGCACCGCGACGGTCATCCCGTCACCGTCTCGGTGGATGGTCGCCTCCAGCGCGACGCCGCCGGCCGCGTGGTGCGCACGCACTGCGTGCTCCACGACATCACCCGGCGCAAGCAGATGGAGGACCAGCTGCGCGACCAGGGTGAGCGGCTCTTTTTGGCCCTGGAGGGGGCGCGGCTCGGGACCTTCGACTGGGATCTGCGGACCGGCGAGATCGTCTGGGATCGGCGCCACGCCGAGCTGTTCGGCGTGCGCCTCGAGGAGTTCGACGGCACCTACGCCGGCTTCCTGCGGCGGATCCACCCCGACGACCGCTCGCTCGTGGAGGCCCGGATCGAGATCGCCCGCGCCGGACGGTCGCTGTTCCAGGCGGAGTTCCGCGTCCGTGGCGCCGATGGCGGCTGGCGCTGGATCGCGGGCACCGGCCGGTTCATGTCCGACGCCGGGACCGGCGAGCCCATCCGCATGGGTGGCGTGGCCCAGGACATCTCCGAGCGCAAGAACCTCGAGGCCCAGCTCCTGCAGGCCCAGAAGATGGAGGCGGTGGGCCAGCTCGCCGGCGGCGTGGCCCACGACTTCAACAACCTCCTGCAGGTGATCAACGGGTACGCCGAGATGGCTCTCGAGGGCCTCGACGCCCATCATCCGGCCCACGCCTCGGTGGGCGAGGTGGTGGGGGCGGGGACCCGGGCGGCGCGTCTGGTGGCCCAGCTCCTGGCGTTCAGTCGCCGCCAGGTGATCGTGCCGGAGGATCTGGACCTGGACGAGGTGGTGGGCCGGGCCCTCGATCTGGTCCGGCGTTCCCTGGGCGAACACATCCGCGTCCAGTGGTCGCCGCAACACCGGCTGGGCAACGTGCGGGCGGACCGCGGCCAGATGGAACAGGTGCTGATGAACCTGTGCCTGAACGCCCGCGACGCCATGCCCGGTGGCGGGGACCTCGTCCTCAGGACCGAGAACGTCGTCTTCGACGCGGAGTACCGCCGCCATCACGCCTGGGCGCGGCCGGGACGCTACGTGGGGCTGAGCGTCACCGATACCGGCACCGGCATGCCGCCCGAGGTGCTCGAGCGTATCTGGGAGCCGTTCTTCACCACCAAGGAGCCCGACAAGGGGACCGGCCTGGGGCTGTCCACGGTCTACGGCATCATCCGCCAGCACGAGGGCCTGGTGCACGTCGACAGCGAACCGGGGCGCGGGACCACCCTCGCGGTCTACCTGCCGCAGGTGGAGCGGTCGGCCGCCGCGGTGGCCGCGCCGGTGCAGACCACCGCCCACGGCGGCGAGGAGACCATCCTCGTGGTGGAGGACAATGACAGCGTCCGCGATCTCATGCGCACGGTCCTCGAGCGGGCCGGCTACCGCGTGCTCGCCGCCAGCGGCGGCCGGGAGGCGCTGGACCTGCTGGAGGTCCACGGCGAGCAGGTGGATCTGGCCATTCTCGACGTGGTGATGCCCGACCTCGGCGGCCGGGAGGTGCACGACCGTGCCCGCGATCGCTGGCCGGATCTGCGGTTCCTCTTCGCCAGCGGCTACAGCCTCGATGGCGTGCACACCGACTTCGTTCTCGCCGAGGAGTTCGCCCTGATCCAGAAGCCCTTCGCCGCCGCCGACCTGCTCGCGGCGGTGCGTGGGCAGCTGGACGGGGTGGGCGAGGCCTGACGGGTGGCGGAGGCTCGCGGGCGGGACGATCCTGTCGGCCCCACCCCAGACAGGAGCGCATGACATGCTCGAGATCGGCCAGCCCGCCCCCGACTTCGCCCTGCCCAACCAGGACGGTCAGACCGTCCGGCTGAGCGACCTGCGCGGCCGTACCGTGGTGCTCTTCGCCTATCCCCGGGCGGCCACTCCCGGGTGCACCACCCAGGCCTGCGGGTTCCGCGACGGCCACGCCGCCGTGGCGGATGCCGGCGCCGTGGTCCTGGGCCTCAGCCCCGATCCCCAGGGGAAGCTGCAGCGGTGGCGCGAGAAGCAGGGCTTCCCCTATGATCTGCTCAGCGACCCCGACCACGAGGTCCTGGCCCGCTATGGCGCCTGGGGCGAGAAGACCATGTCCGGCAGGACCTACGAGGGCGTGATCCGCAGCCACTGGGTGATCGGCCCCGACGGCACGTTGCTCGATCAGCACATCAAGGTGAGCCCGAAGGACTCCGTGGCCCGGGCCCTGGCGGTCCTGCAGGACCGGGCGTGAGCCGACCTCCGGCCGTCGCCGCCGGGGAGGCGGCCGACGCCGGATCGGCCGGGGCCGCGCGGGTGCGTGCGGCCCTGATCACGGTGCAGCTGCTCTTCGGGATCAATTACCTGGCCAGCAAGCACGTGGTTGGCACGCTCGATCCGGCGGCGTGGGCGTCCCTGCGGGCGGTGTCGGCCCTGGCCATCCTGGCGGTGCTCGTCCGGGCCGGTGGCCACCGGCTGCCGCGCGGGAGGGACCTCTGGTACCTGGGCGGCTGCGCCATGCTCGGCGTGACGCTCAACCAGATCCTGTTCCTGGAGGGCCTGAGCCGCACCACCCCGGCCCATTCCTCGCTCATCTGCAGCCAGATCCCCCTGTTCACCCTGGTGGCGGCGGTCCTGCTCGGCCAGGAGCGGCTGACCGGGCGCAAGGTGGTGGGGCTGGTGCTCGGCATGACCGGCGTGGCCGTGCTGCTGGAGGTCGACCGGCTGGCGCTGGATGCCCGCTACGTGGCGGGCGACCTGCTGACGCTGGCCAACGCCGTGAGCTACGGCACGTTCATCGCCCTCAGCGGCCGGGTGATGCGGCGGCACGACCCCGTGGGCGCCACCACCGCGATCTTCGCCTTCGGCGCGGCCGGGATCCTGCTGTATGGCGGCCCCGAACTGGCCCGCGCGCCGCTGGGGTCCCTGGATGTCCTCACGCTGGGGGCCATGGCCTTCACCATCCTCGGGGCCACGGTGGGCACCTACTTCCTCAACCTGTGGGCCCTGCGGCACACCCACGCCTCGCGGGTGGCGCTCTACGTGTTCCTGCAGCCCGTGGTGGCCACCACGCTCTCGGTGATGCTGCTCGGCGAGCCGCTCACCTGGCGCCTGCTCACCGCCGGGGCGCTGGTCCTGACCGGGCTGTTCCTGCGGGAGCAGCCGCGTCGGGGGAACCCCCATATGCGGCCGAAAGCCCCCACAAGTCCTTGACCCGCCACGGGATCATTGTGATACTGCCGGCGAAATCCGGACCGGCTGCCGTCCCCCTCCGTCCGTGGCCGGTCCATGCCTGGAAGGTGTCTGCATGCCTCGCCTGCGCCTCCTCGCGTCCGGTCTCGCCCTGCTCGGGGTGACTCTCCTGCTCGCTGGCTGTGGCGGTGGCCCGGCCGTCCACGACGCACCCGCCGCCGCCGTGGCGCCCGCGGCCTCGGTGGTTCCGCAGCAGGACTGGCAGGACGCGATCATCTACTTCGTGATGGTCGACCGCTTCGCCGATGGCGATCCCACCAACAACCAGGACGTCGACCGCGACGGGCCCGGCAGCTTCCACGGCGGGGATCTCACCGGCCTCATCGAGCAGCTGGACGAGATCGCCGGGCTGGGCGCCACCGCCATCTGGATCACGCCGGTGGTCCAGCAGATCCCCGGCTACGTCTCCAGCGTCGGCTTCTTCGACTGGGGCTACCACGGCTACTGGGCCGACGATTTCCACGCCATCGACCCCCGCTTCGGCACCGAGGAGCAGCTCGCCCGGCTGGTGGATCAGGCCCATGCCCGCGGCATGAAGGTGCTCCTGGACGTGGTCTACAACCACTGCGGCTACGACTCGCACTACATCCAGACGAAGGGCCGCGACTGGCTCCGCTTCGGCAGCCAGTGCGGCGACGACGACCTCACCCAGTGCCTCTCCGGCCTGCCGGACTTCAAGACCCGCAATCCGGAGGTCCGGGAGTACCTGCTGGAGGCGCACCTCGGGCTGGCCGAGCGGGTGGGCCTGGATGGGTTCCGCCTCGACACGGTCAAGCACGTGGAGCACGATTTCTGGGACCTGCACCGGGAGCGCTCCCGCGAGCGGCTGGGCGAGGACTTCTTCCTCATCGGCGAGGTCTGGGGCGGCGACGCCCGCAACCTGGATCCCTGGTTCGAGCCCGACCAGATGGACGCCGGGCTGGATTTCTCCTTCCAGGGCAGCTCCATCGGCTTCGTG
>JAASSM010000123.1 GCA_021767885.1 bacterium
AACGACACCGCCAGGCCCTGGCCCGGGCCGGCCGCGAGACCCTGCCCGTCCGCCGCCAGGACGAGCTGGCCCGCGTCGGTTCCCTGGTGATCCCCGGTGGCGAGTCCACCACCCTCTCCCGGCTCATCGACCGGGGCGGCCTGCGCGCTCCGCTGCTGCAGTTCGCCCGTGCGGGCAAGCCCATCCTGGGGACCTGCGCGGGGCTGATCATGCTCTCCCGCGGCCTGGTGGGCGAGCGGGACCAGGCCTGGCACGGCGTCCAGCCCCTGGGCCTGCTCGACGTCCAGGTGCAGCGCAACGGCTATGGTCGACAGGTGGACAGCTTCACCGAGTCCCTGGACCTGGCGGACGATCTCGCCGCCGCCGGGCCCTGCGAGGCCGTCTACATCCGCGCCCCGCGGATCGTGGACGTGGGACCGGGGGCGGAGGTCGTCGCCCGGCGGCCCGATGGCGAGGTGGTGGGTGTGCGCCAGGGCCGCATCGTGGGCCTGACCTTCCATCCCGAGCTGGCCGACGATCCCCGCTTCCACGCCCTGCTGGGCTGAAGGCCAGGCTGGCCGGCGGTGTCTCGCCGCCGGCCGGCCACGCCCCGCCGCGTCCGCCACGCCAGCCGCGTCCGCCGCGTCCGTTCCGATGGAGTGTTCCGATCAGCCGATCTGCTCGCCGAGCCAGGCCGCCAGCTGCTCCAGCTCGCTGGCGTAGCCCTGGCCGCCGACGGCGCCGCGCAGGCGGGCCTGGACGTCCGCCCCGCGGTAAGCGGTCCCCGGAAGCTGATCCATGACCAGGTCGATCATGTCCGGGTGCAGGCTGTCGGAGAAGATCCGCGCCGCCACGATGCGGCCCCGCCGCGTGTCCAGGTGCACGTCGACCAGCCCCCAGTCGAAGCTGCCGGCGAGGTGATGGGCGAAGTCCGGCGTGGCGCCGAAGCGCCAGTCCCAGTCCTGCTGCAGCGCGTAGTGCTCGGCGAGGGCGGGCAGATGCTCGAGATCCGAACGGTCGAGCTCCTCCACCGGGGCGTCGTCCTGGTGGTGCTCGCGGAAGACGTCGGCGAGGGCATCGCAGAAGCGGTCGTGATCCAGATCGGGACAGAACTCCTGCAGGTTGGCCACGCGCGAGCGCACCGATCCGATGCCCTTGGCCGCCAGCTTGCGCGGATCCGGCCGCAGCAGCTCGCCGAGCCGACCGAGGTCCACGTGCAGCAGCATCGTGCCATGGTGGAAGGCCCGGTCGGGCGCCTCCTTGAAGGCGTTGCCCGAGATCTTGCGGCCATCGACGGTGAGGTCGTTGCGACCGGAGACCTCGGCCTCGACGCCGAACCGGGCCAGAGCCCGGATCAACAGCTCGAAGTTCCGCGCCTTGGAGTAGGTCTGCCGGCCCTCGAGGAAGGTGAAGCAGGAGTTGCCCAGATCCTGGTACACGGCCCCGCCACCGCTCTGACGCCGGGTCAGCAGGACACCCTGCGCCTCCATCTTCTGGAGATCGCACTCGCGCCAGGGGTTCTGGTGGCGGCCGATGACGATGTTCGGCTGGTTGCGCCAGAGGAAGAGCACCGGCACCGCCGGGTCCAGGTCCCGGAAGATCCAGTCCTCGGTGGCCAGGTTGAACCACGGGTTGGTGTCGGTGGAGCGCAGGATGCGGATGGGCACGGTGGATCCATTCGGTGGTGGGGCCAGGAGCGTGGCGACGACGGCCACGAGATAATGCCGCGGGCCGCCGCTGTCCAGCCGCCACCGCGCCCCGACGCAGGCCGGGGCGCGGTGGGGCCGCCGGGGCCGCCGGGACCGATGGGTCCGGTGGGGCCGGTGGGGCCGGTGGGGCCGGTGGGGCCGATGGGGCGGAACGCCGCTGGACGGCGGCCGTGGCCGGGGCGTCAGACCAGGCCGGCGGCCTGCCGGACCCGTTCGGCCGCCACCAGGGCCCGCAGGCCGTCCCGGCCGCTGACCAGTGGCTCCTCGCCGCTGCGGATGCAGCGGATGAAGGCCGCCAGCTCGTCGCGCAGCGGGTTGGCCTCCGGCTCCACCGGCGGCTTCTCCACCGAGACGAGCTGGTCGCGGACGAAGTCCAGCGGCGAGAGGCCGCCGAGGTCGTCTGGCGTGATGTCGGTGGGGATCACGTCGCCGCGGCCCACGCGCTCGTCGCGCCGGACGATGGTGGCGGTGCGGTCCATGAAGTCGATCTCGAAGTAGGCGTCGCTCTGGTAGGCCCGCAGCCGCCGCTCGGTGCGCAGCGCGGTGCGGACGGCCTTGAGCTGGGCGCAGGCCCCGCCCTCGAACTCGATCCAGGCGGCGGCCAGGTCCTCGGACTGCGAGAAGACCGGCGTGGCCCAGGCGCGCACCTCGGCGATCTCCTCGCGGACCAGCGACATGATGATCTCCAGATCGTGGATCATCAGGTCCAGGACCACGCCCACGTCGGTGGCGCGGAACGGATAGGGCGCCACCCGCACGGCCTCGAGGAAGCGCGGATCGGTGATCCGCCGCGCCACCGCCCGCAGGGCCGGGTTGAACCGCTCGATGTGACCCACCTGCAGCAGGGCGCCCTGGCTCTCGGCCAGCTCGCAGAGCTCCCGTGCCTCGGTCGCCGAGGCTGCCAGCGGCTTCTCCACCAGGCAAGGCACGCCCCTGGCGAGGAAGTGCCGGGCCAGCTCATGGTGCAGCGTCGTGGGCGCGGCGATGGTCACGCCGTCGAGGTCGGCCGGATCCAGCTGCCGATGGTCGGTGACCAGCGGGCAGCCATGGAGGTCGGCGAGCGCCTGGCGGGCGGGGTCGGGGTCGCAGATGGCGACCAGCTCGGCGTCGGGCAGCCCGGCCAGCTGCTGGGCGTGCCAGCGGCCGAGGTGTCCGGCACCCACCAGGGCGATGCGGGCGGGCTTCTGAGGCATGAACGGCTCCTTTCACAGGCTTGTGCCCCGAAGATTGTTGATCGCCGAAAAAACACGCGGCGCTCAGCACGATCCATGTCGCGCAGAGGACGATACGCAAAAACTCGACGGTGCGAGATGGGTCTCCAGGGGCCATCAACAATCTTCGGGGCACAACTCAGGGTAGCAGAACTCCGTGGGGTCGGCGAGGGGATTCCCCGCGGGTGGCCATGACCCCCTGTTGTTGGTAGATTATCAGTTGCCCGCCTTCGACCCATCATCCCAGCGACGTCTTTTGCAGGAGGTCGAGACCGAGAAGGGAGGTCACGCAGCATGTCTGCCCCTCAGCCCAAGCCCCTCCAGTTGCCTCCGCGCGTGCGCCCCGTGCGCTCCATCGCGGACATCCCGGACATCCCGGCCGACATCGCGGAGGCCCTCGAGCCCGTGGCCGAGAAGTACGCCTTTCGCGCTAACGACTACTATCTCGGTCTGATCGACTGGGCGGATCCGGAGGACCCCATCCGCCGCCTGATCATCCCCGATCCGAGCGAGCTGAAGGACTGGGGTCACCTCGATGCGAGCAACGAGGCCGCCAACACCGTGGCGCGGGGCGTCCAGCACAAGTACCGGGACACGGCGCTCGTGCTGACCGCCTCGACCTGCGGGGCCTACTGCCGGTACTGCTTCCGCAAGCGCCTGTTCATGCGCCACAACGAGGAGACGGCCCACGATTTCAGCGAGGCCTTCGCCTACGTCGCGCGGCATCCGGAGATCACCGACGTCCTGCTGACCGGCGGCGACCCCCTGGTGCTCGCCACCTCCCGGCTGACGCCCGTGATCCGCCGCTTCGCCGCCATCCCGCACGTGCGCACCGTGCGCATCGGCTCGAAGATGGTGGCCTTCAACCCGTTCCGCATCCTGGACGACCACGACCTCCTCGGCGTGATCGAGCGCACCGTGGCCGGTGGCACGGCGGTCTACGTCATGGCCCACTTCGATCACCCGCGCGAGCTCACCGCCCCGGCCCGGGAGGCCATCGCCACCCTGCAGGACGCCGGCGCCCACGTGGTCAACCAGTGCCCGCTGATCCGCGGGGTGAACGACGACCCGGACGTCCTGGTCGAGCTCTTCGAGACCATGACCGGGCTCGGCGCCCCGCAGTACTACCTGTTCCAGGGTCGTCCCACCGCCGGCAACGAGCCCTACGAGGTGCCCCTGGTGGAGGGCTGGCGGATCTTCGATGCCGCGCGGAGCCGTTGCTCGGGTCTCTCGCGTCGGGTCCGTTACGCCATGAGCCACGCCAGCGGCAAGATCGAGGTCCTCGGCCTGGACGAGGAGCGCA
Source organism: bacterium (assembly GCA_021767885.1). The sequence continues at coordinate 4,203 of JAASSM010000123.1, forward strand.
TCTACCTGCGCTACCACCGTGCGCGGGATCCCGAGGACGAGAGCCGGATCCTGGTCCGGGCCCGGGACGACCACGCCTACTGGCTGGACGACCTCGAGCCCGCCCACTGATCAGAAATCGCCCACCCTGTCGGGGAACCGGCCTGCGACCGCCTCCGGGCGCGTCGTGTGCCGGTTCCGTCGTTCGGTGGCCGCTGCCGGCGGCCCGCGGGGCCGCACGATCCGCCTGCGGGGCGGCGGCATGCTCCTTGCGGCTGGCGGTCTGGATCGTACTGCGGCGTGGTCCGCCACGCCGGGTCGCCTACCAGCAGGGAGCGAACATGGCGGTCGTCAAGACCAGACGGCTCGGCGAGATCCTCGTCGAGGCCGGCATCGTCACCCCCGAGAAGCTGGACCTCGCCCTGCGCGAGCAGCGCCAGACCGGCGAGAAGCTGGGCGTGGCGCTGCAGCGGCTGGGCATCTGCTCCGAGCAGGAGATCGGCAAGGTGCTGGCCAGCCAGGCCGGCGTGCCGGTGGTGGACCTCGGCGAGGTCGCCATCGATCCCGAGGCCGTCGGGATGGTGGACCGCCAGTTCGCCGAGCAGCGATCGCTGCTGCCGTTGCGCGCGCGGGGGAGCACGCTGCGCGTGGCCATGGGCAACCCCATGGACCTGGCCACCATCGACGAGCTCACCCGCCAGACCGGCAAGTACATCGAGGTGGTGCACGCCCCGGCCAGCGAGATCGCCGACGCCCTGGTGCGCACCCTGGGGGCGGGCGAGGCGGCCGGCAGCGAGATTCCCGGCCTGATCGAGGCGGCCCAGCGCGCGCTGGCCAGCGGCGTCAAGCTGGGCGAGGGCGATTCGCCCTTCGTCCGCCTGGTGGACCGCATGCTGGGCGCCGGCGTGCAGATGGGCGCCACCGACATCCACGTCGAGCCCGAGGAGAAGGTGCTCCGCTGCCGCTACCGCGTCGATGGCCGCCTGGCGCAGGGCGCCATCCTGCCGCTGGAACTGCAGAGCATCGTGCTGACGCGGCTGAAGATCATGGCGGAGCTGAACATCTCCGAGAACCGCGTGCCCCAGGACGGCCGCATCCTCTTCGACGCCGGCGGCCGCGCCGTCGACCTGCGCGTCTCCACCTTCCCCACCGTCCACGGCGAGGGCATCGTCTGCCGCATCCTGGACAAGGAGAACCTCATCGTGGGCCTCGACCGGCTGGGCATGCCGGAGGCCATCGTCTCGTCCTTCCGGCGTGACATCACCCGTCCGCACGGCATCATCCTGGTGACCGGACCGACGGGCTCGGGCAAGACCACCACGCTCTACTCCGCGCTCACCTTCCTCAACCGTCCCGACACCAAGATCATCACCCTCGAGGACCCGGTGGAGTACGAGCTGCCGGTGATCAACCAGGCCCAGATCAACACGGCCAAGGGCTTCACGTTCGCCATGGGCCTGCGCGCCATCCTGCGCCAGGATCCCGACATCATCCTGGTGGGCGAGATCCGCGACACCGAGACCGCCCAGCTGGCCATCCGTGCCGCCCTGACCGGCCATCTGGTCTTCAGCACCCTGCACACCAACAGCGCCGCCGGCGCCATCCCGCGCCTGCTGGACATGGGCATCGAGCCGTTCCTGCTCTCGGCCACGCTGGTCTCGGTGCTGGCCCAGCGGCTGGTGCGGACGGTCTGCCCCGATTGCGGCGCGCCGGCCGAGCCCTCGGCCGAGGATGCCGAGCTGCTCGGCCTGACCGCGGACGACCTCGCCGCCGCCGATCTCCGCGTCGGACGCGGCTGCCCCATGTGCCACGACAGCGGCTACCGCGGCCGTCTGGCGGTGTTCGAGTACCTGCGGCTCGACGCCCAGCTGCGTCGCATGGTGACCGACGGGGCGGACGCCGGCGACCTCGAGGCCGCCGCCCGGGCCGCCGGGCAGGGCGGTCTGCGGGACGACGCCCTGGCCAAGCTGCGTGCCGGCCGCACCACCTGCGCCGAGGTCCTGAGGGTGGTGGCATGAGGGAGTACCGCTAC
>JAASSM010000124.1 GCA_021767885.1 bacterium
CTGCGGTGCGGCTCAGCGGATCGACTGCATGGTCTCGAGGAAGACGTCCGCCTCGTGCCACCCCGTCAAGGTCTTCCCGTGCAGGATCCGGCCCGTGCTGTCGATGAAGGCCACGGTGGGCAGCCCCGGGACCCGGAACATCTCCTTGACCGCGGTCATGTCCGCGTCGTCGGACTCGGTGGCATCCACCTTGATCGTGATGTAGCGCATGCTCTCGGCCACCACCGCCGGTTCCACCCAGACCACCTTGTCCAGCTTGCGGCAGTAGGCGCACCAGGTGGCCCAGAAGTCGATCATGATGGGGCGGCCGGTCTCCTGCGCCTCGGCGATCTTGCTCTCCAGGAAGCCCGAGACGTTCTCCCCGGTGGCGATCACCTCCCACTGGACCTTCTCCGGCAGCGGGGCGGCGGCCACGGCCGTCTCGCCACCGGAGGTGCCGCCACCGGCGGCCATCTGCACCGGCACCGCGGCCGGCTGCACCGGCGTCGCCGGCAGCACGTCGGGCAACGCGGCGCGGCCCAGGAGCCAGACGCCGGTGAGCAGGGCCAGGATGCCCAGACCCTTGCGCGTCCGCACCCACCAGTGGCTGTCGACCTCCAGGCGGTCGAAGGCGCCCAGGAACACGGCCACCACGATGGTCACCGCACCGAGGAGCGGCCAGAACACGGCCTCCGGGAGCACCAGGGGCGGACGCACGAAGAAGAACGCCATGTACAGCAGGAGCAGACCCATGCCGCGCTTGACGGTCTCCATCCAGCCACCGGCCTGGGGGATGTTGCTCATCAGCGAGGGGAAGGTGCCCACGGCCACCAGCAAGGCGCTCAGGCCCAGGCCGAACAGGAAGAGCGACCAGAATCCCAGGAAGACGTTGCTGGTCGATCCCACCCAGATCAGCAGGGCGCCCAGGAACGGCCCCACGCAGGGCGAGGCCACCAGTCCGGCCACCATGCCGGCCAGGAAGGCGCCCACCAGACCGGTCCGCTGGCCGCCGGCGCCCTGCAGACGGTTGCGCAGGAAGGCTGGCGCCTCGAGCTCGAAGGCGCCGAACATGGCGAAGCTCAGGGTGGCCATCAGCAGCGCGATGGGAACGAGCACCGCCGGGCTCTGCAGGAAGGCGGTGATGCCGCTGAACACCGTGGCGGCGACCACGCCGATCACCCCATAGACCAGGGCCAGGCCCAGGCCGTAGGTGAGGGCCAGGACGAAGCCCCTGGCCACGCTCTTGTCCTGGGTCTGGGCGCCGATCACCGCCAGCGTGATGGGGATCATGGGATAGATGCACGGCGTGGCGCTCATCAGGACGCCGAAGAGGAAGACCAGCGCGAAGAAGAGCACCTCGCCACGGTTGGCGATGAAGTAGGTGATGCGCTCGGCGGTCCACTCGCTGCCGAAATCCATGCTCACGGAGCCCTGCCAGGTGGCCTGGCCGGCCGGGCTCTCCACCGTCACGTCGAGGACATAGTCGCCCGGGTGCGCCGTCTTCAGCGTGGGCGCGGAGAACACGAACCGTCCCGGGCCATCGCCCGCGCGCAGGGGATAGGGCTCGTCGAGCAGCGGGGTCTGCGGCCCCTCGGCGACCCGGGGCGTCACCGTGACGGCGGCCGGATCGGTGCCCGCCGCGGCCGACAGGATCAGGACCAGCTCGAGATCCTTGCCGATCACCACGGGATCGGCGGGGGGCTCCACCTGGAGCTGCTGGGCACCGGCGGCGGGAGCCAGCAGCAGCGCGGCCAGCACCAGGACGCTGGCGCGCGCGACGACGTCTTGCGCGGGCATGGACGACCTCTCGATCTGCGATGGTGGCGCCGGCGGGAATCGGCCGGCGGACTGTTTCCAATCTTCCAAGATACTTATATCATGGGGCCATGCTAGAAGATCCTGCTTTTTCGCTGCTCCGGTGGCATCACGAAAGGACGACCGGTGACCAAGCATCTGCGACTCCCCCTGATCCTGCTGCTCATCATGGGCCTGGCCGCGTTGTCCGCCGGCGACGGCGGCGACGATGCCGCCACCACCGCCGGGGGCGGGGACGCCGCCGCCGGGTTCGGCATCGGCAAGCCGGCCCCCGACTTCGCGCTCGCCGACATCCACGGCGAGACCGTCCGGCTCTCCGACCATCGCGGCAAGGCGGTGGTGGTGGATTTCTGGGCCACGTGGTGCGGTCCGTGCCGTGCCGTGATGCCCACCCTCGAGGCGCTCTCGCGCGATTACGCCGACCAGCTCACCGTGCTCGCGGTCTCGCTGGACCAGGAGCCGGCCAGGGTGGTGCCGCCGGTCGCCGAGCAGCACGACCTCACGTTCCCGCTGCTCGCCGATCCGGCGGGCGTGCGCGTGGCCCAGGAATGGGGCGGCATCCGCAGCATCCCCACGTCCTTCCTGGTGGCGCCGGACGGTACGGTGGTCAAGCAGTGGGTGGGCGCCCATGGCCGCGAGGTCTACGAGAGCGAGATCAAGAAGGTGCTGGACGCGGCGTCCTAGACGCCGCGTCCGGCGGGACGACACTCGCGGCGCCGAGGTCCTCGACGGGGCGGTCCGGGTCACCGGGCGGCCCCGTCGTCTGCGTGGTGGCGGTGGGGGGAGAAAGAGATCGTCCCTGGCCGCGGTGTCGAACCTTCGACCAGGGACGGTTGATGACTGGGAGCATTACTTGCGCAGCCACCAGAAGAGATCGATGAGTGCAAGTCCGAGGATGATCACGTCGGGACTCATGGTCTCTTCCCCCTTACCCGGTCTGAGGTCCTTGCCTGTGTTGACTCGTCTTTCGGCCGGAGGAGAAGGGGCTTGAGGCCCGCCGTGTCGGGCCCCGGCGGGGGATCCGCCGCGCTGGCGTCCGCTCCGCGGGCCCCGGCGTGTCCGCCGGCTGCACGCGGATCTCGCAAGAACGGGACCAGGGTGTGAGGGTTTTCCGTAATTAGTGGTATTGCAAGACGATGACCGTGCGGTCATCGGAGGCGTCGGGACCGCCGAACCGGCTCACCTGCGCAAAAACCTCGCGGCAGAGGGCGGGTGGTGCGCCGTCGCCCGCGGCGGCGACCATGGCCTGGACGCGCTCGATCTCGAAGAACTCCGCCCCGTCGGGGCTGGTCTGCTCGGTGATGCCGTCGGTGAAACCGACGATGATGTCGCCCCGCTGCAGGCGCACCGTGCCGCGGCGGTAGGGTACGCCGGCCTGGATGCCGAGGATGGGGCCGCCCCGGTGCAGCGTCTCCTGGCGGCCGCCGCGGCGCTGCAGCAGCGGCGGCTCCATGCCGGCGTTGCAGTAGGTGAGCACGCCTGCCTGGAGATCCACCACGCCATAGAAGAAGCACACGAAGCGACCCGGCGAGAGGACCTCGCCGATGCGCCGGTCCAGCTCGGTGATCACCTCCTCGGGCGGGGCGCCGGTGCGCGCCAGTTCCCGGAACGTCACCCGCAGCGTGGTCATGAGCAGGGCGGCGGGGATGCCCTTGCCCGCGACGTCGGCGATGCAGAAGCCCACCTGCCGCTCCGGCTGCAGGTGGAAGTAGTCGTAGTAGTCGCCGCCGACCTGCCGGCACGGCTCGTTGCGGCCGATCAGGCGCAGCCGCGGCGCCACCAGCTCCTCGGTGGGCAGCAGCTGGGCCTGGATGTCCCGGGCCACGGCCAGCTCGGTCTCCAGCTGCCGGCGGCGCAGGCCGTCCTCCATGAGTTGCAGGCTGTGCAGGACCGGGGCGGTCTGCAGGGCGAGGCCGGCGAGGTTGGACAGGTCTTCCTGGGAGTAGAGCGCCCCGGACGTCTTCGGCCCGAACGACAGCGCGCCGAGCAGACGGTTGCCGGAGACCAGGGGGACCAGGAGCTGGATCCCCGGCGGGGCCGGAGCTCGACCCTCGGGGCAGCCGCCGGGCCTGCAGACCCAGTCCTCGAACTCCTCGGTGAAGACCGGTCGCCGCAGCGCATCGAGGAACCGCACGAGCGGATCGTCGCTGGCCAGGTCCGGCGACGCTGGCGCCGGTTCCGGGCGCCGGCCCACCTCGGGCAGGTCGGGTTCCTCGCCGCCGTCTTGGGCTCGCAGGTAGAGCGACAGGCGCCGGGGCCGGTAAAGCTCGTGCAACCGGTCCAGGAGCATGGCGTGGGCCGCGGAGGCGTCCACGGTGCCGGCCAGGTCCCGGCCCAGGGCATCGGTGGCCTCGCGGTTGGCGCGCCGCGAGGGGTAGAAGGCCGCATCCACCCAGCCCTGGACGTGCCGCCGCAGGGGCAGGACCGCCAGGCTGCAGGCGGCGATGAGCGCCACGAGCAGCGGCAGCGCGGAGACCTGGTAGAAGCGCGCGAGCAGCGTGCCGAGGATGCCCACGCCGGCGAAGTAGGCGGCCAGCACGAGGACGGTGAGCAGGCCGTAGATGAGGCTGGCGCGCACCACGAACGCCGTGTCCAGGGCCCCGTAGCGCATGATGGCCACTCCGAAGCTCACCGGGACCAGGAGCAGGGAGAATCCCAGGTACTCCCACCGCGGGAAGGCGGGCAGGGCGCCCGCGCCCACCGCGGCGGTGATCAGGAAGGGGATCACGCCCAGGATCACGCCCAGCAGGATCAGCCGGAGCTTGGTGTGCAGGATGGGCCGATCACGGCGCAGGACCTTGCGTGCGAACACCGCCAGACCGGCGAGGAAGAAGCCGAGGAAGTGGATGGCGGCGGCGGCCTCCAGCACGCTGGCGGTGAGGGAGCCCTCCTGCACGCCGGTCATCCGGGCCAGGATGGTCACCGTGATGAGCACCGTGGCGGGCAGGAAGAGCAGCCGGCCGCCCCGTCCGGCGGTGACCGGGCCGGTGGCCGGGAACATGAGGAAGAAGCGCAGGAAGTAGACGGGCCACAGGTACTGCAGCAGCTCGCGCAGCACCTGCTTGACCTGCTGGTAGGCGTGCGACGGCAGGTCGGGGACGTCGCAGAGGAAGAAGGCGAAGATCACGCAGAGCCAGAAGAAGTTGCGGGCGACGGCGTCGTGCCGGCGGGCATGGACCCAGGTGCCGATCATCAGGAACGCCAGTCCGGCCAGCCAGATGCTCAGGTTGTACACCATGTGGGCATGGCCCGGCGGTCGGGGCTGGAGCGTCGCGGTGAGGCGCTGATCGCCGCGTTGCACGGCGAGGTGGCGGGGCGAGAGGTCGTACCGTCCGGCGCGCAGGGTGTGCCAGGCGATCATGTCGGTCACCGGCTGGCCGTCCAGGGCCAGCACCTGGTCGCCCGGACGCAGCCCCGCCGTCGCGGCGGGGCCGCCGGGATCCACGGCGCGGATCTCCAGGCGGTGGACGGCCAGGCCGAGGTCGGGCTTCTTCAGGATGTGGATGGTCATCGGCAGGGCGGCCAGCAGGAGCAGCGGCGCCACCACGGAGAGCGCCACCCGGCGCACCAGGCGCTGGAAGACCGATTCGGCGGTGGGGGCGCTGCGAGCCACGGGACATCCTTCCGCGCGCAGGTTCGCTGCGAGCGTAGCATGCCGGCCGCGTCCGGGGAATCCTCAAACCCGGGGCGAGGCGACCCGAGGCTACGGGCAGCCCCGGTCCAGCGCGCCCACCAGTTCCTCGCCGCCCGGACGCCCTCCGGGCAGGCAGGGCGAACCGGCCCGCAGGTCGTAGCGGCCCGTGGTCCGGTCGCAGAAGCGAGGGTCGGCCGAGAAGTTGCCGTGCCGGCGCCCCTGGCCGTCGAGGGTCGTGACCCAGTCGCCCCCGGGATGGCCGAAGAGGTTGCTCTGGGTGATCACCGGCTGTCCCCCGCCGCGGATGGACACCGCACCGTCGCGGTTGAAGGCCACGATGGTCCGGTCGATGAGCGGCGTGGCGCCGCGGATGAGCAGGCCGCCGCCGTCGGACTCGGCGGCATTGTCGGCCACGGTGCACGAGACGAGCCGGGGCGAACCGTCCCGGATCGCCAGGGCCCCGCCACCCAGACCGCCATGGTTGCCGACGATCAGGCAGCCGCGCAGCTCCGGCGCGGCGTCCGCCACCCAGACCCCGCCGCCGCTGCCGCCGGCGGCGTTGCCGCTGATGGTCATGCCGTCGACCACCAGGCCGGAGCCCCGCAGCACGGCCAGGCCGCCACCGGAGAGGGCCTGGTTGCCGGTCAGGCTGCCCCGCCGCAGGTGACCCACGGCGTCGGTGTCCCAGGCGATGGCGCCGCCGTGCAGCAGGGCGGTGTTGGCCGAGAAGACGCAGTCCTCGAGGACCGGTGCGGCGGTGCCGCCGCAGAAGAGCCCCCCA
>JAASSM010000125.1 GCA_021767885.1 bacterium
GCGCGGCGTCGCCCGCCCATCCACCCCCAGGCCCGCCGGCGGGAGCGATCAGTCGTCGTAACGGTGCACGCTAAGGTTCAGCAGCAGCGCCACCATGAGCGAGGACACCAGCAGGTTGGAACCGCCGTAGCTGATCAGTGGCAGCGGCAACCCCGTCACCGGCAGCAGCCCGGTGGTGATGGCCACGTTGACCACCACGTGGAAGATGAAGTAGCTGGCCACACCCACGGCCAGCAGGCTGGTGAAGGGCCGACGGACCCGCATGGCGATGCCGACTGCCCGCAGGACCAGCACCAGGAACAGCAGCAGCAGCACCGCGGCGCCCAGCAATCCCAGCTCCTCGCCCGCCACCGAGAAGATGAAGTCGGTGTGCCGCTCGGGCAAGAAGGCCAGCCCCTTCTGCGTCCCTTGCAGGTAGTGGGTGCCGAAGAGCCCTCCCGAGCCGATGGCGACCTTGGACTGGATGGCCTGGTAGCCGGTGCCCATCTCGTCACGGCCGGGATCGAAGAACGTCAGGATCCGCTCCTGCTGGTAGGGCTTGAGCCGGGCCCAGACCAGCGGGATGCCCAGGCCGGCGGCGATGTTGCTCAGCAGGACCAGCGTGTTGGCCGCCAGGCTCAGGCGCACGAGATAGAGCACGCCGATGAGCAGGACCAGGTACGCGGCCCACGGCCAGGGCTGGTGCAGGATCCGCTCGGAGTAGAACATGATCACGGCGCTGGCGCCCGCCGAGAGCGCGGTGGCCAGCAGCAGCCCCGAGATCCCGTACCAGAAGATCATGCCGAGCCAGATGGCCAGGAAGACCAGGCTGGTCCCCAGGTCCGGCTCGCGCAGGACCAGGATGGTGGGAACCAGGGCGAGGATCAGCGACCCGAGGGTCGCCAGCACCCGCGAGCCCGACTCCATGCGCCGTGCCAGCCAGGTGGCCAGCAGGACCACCAGCGCCACCTTGGCGAATTCCGACGGCTGGAGCCTGAGCGAGCCGATGGCCAGCCACCGCCGCGCGCCCGCCACCTCGGGAGCCAGCAAGAGCACCGCCACCAGCAGCACGACGGTGGCCAGGTAGCCCGGCCAGGCGAGGTTCTCCAGGTGACGCAGAGGCAGGCGGCTCAGCACGCTCACCGCCATCCACGACACCACCACCCACAGGACCTGGCGCCAGAACACGCCCTTGGGCACGTCGACGCTCATCTGCGCGTAGGATCCGCGCAGCGGCTCGGTCACCGACCAGAGCAGCGCCAGGCTGTAGACCAGCAGGGCGGCATAGACCAGCAGCAGGCGACGGTCGCCGCGGGGCAGCAGCAGGCCGGGGCGGATCATGGCGTACCGCCTGGCGTCGGGTGGGCCGCGGCCCGGGCGGAGGCTGCGGACGGATCATAGGTCTTGAGCTCGAAGTACCGGCGAAGCCACTCGCCCGCCACCGGGGCGGCCTCGGCGCCGCCGTGCCCGGCGTTCTCCAGGATCACCGCCACCGCCACCTCGGGCCGGTCCATCGGCGCGAAACACATGAACCAGGCGTGGTCGTCCCCGTGGGAATTCTCGGCGGTGCCGGTCTTGCCGGCCACCGGAACGCCCGCACGGCGAGCAGCGCGGCCCGTGCCGCGATCGACCACCTGATGCAGCGCCCTGCGGATCCACTCCATGTGCGCAGGCTGGAACGGCAGGTCCACCGGTCCGACGGCCGGCGTCTGGCCGCGGACGAAGGTGGGACCGGGCACGTCGCCGTCGGCGGCGATCCGCGCGGCGAGCAGCGCCATCTGCAGCGGCGTGGCCAGGATCTCCCCCTGGCCGATGGCGGTGTTGAGCATCACGCCCCGGGTCCACTGGCGAGGTCCGAAGCGGCGGTCGTACCACTCGGTGGTGGGAATGTTTCCTGGCGCCTCGGCGGGATAGATCCCGGCCACGCGACTTCCCAGCCCGAAGGCCCGCGCCGCGGCCGCCAGCTGGTCCAGGTCCAGGCGCAGCCCCAGCTGGTAATAGAACACGTCGCACGAATGCGCGAGCGCACCCGCGTGGTCCAGCACGCCGTGACCGGTGCGCTTCCAGCAGCGGAACCAGCGATTGCCGAACTGGTAGCCGCCGGGACAGGGGTCGAGGATGCTGCCGGTGTCCACCACGCCGGCCTGCAGTCCCGCCAGGCTGGTGACCGCCTTGTAGAGCGAGGCCGGGGCATACGTGCCCTGCACGATCCGGTTGAAGAACGGCTTGGCCGGATCCTCGATGAGCGCGCGCCACTGCCGGGGGCTGATGGCCGTGGTCAGCAGGTTGGCGTCGAAGGTGGGCTTGCTCACCGCCGCGAGCACCTCTCCCGACGGGATGGCCAGGGCCACCGCGCAGCCACGCCGATCGGCCACCAGGGAATCCAGGGCCACCTGCAGCGGGAGCGACAGCGTCAGCGCCACGTCGCGGCCAGGCTGCACTGGCCGCAGCCAGACGGTCTCGCGACCCACCGTCCGGCCCGAGGCATTGACCTCCTCCAGCTTGACGCCGGCCCGGCCGCGCAGCTGCGCCTCGAAGGCCGCCTCGATGCCCTGCTTGCCGATGGTGTCGCCCACGCGGTACTCGCGGTCCGGCGGGGCGTCCGCCAGGTCCTCGGCATCCACCTCGCCGGTGTAGCCGATCACGTGGGCGAACAGGGGCCCGAAGTTGTACCGGCGGCGCAGGCGCGACTCCACGCGCACGCCCGGCAGCCCCGCGCGGCGCTCCTCCACGGCGATCAGCTGGGGCATGGTGGCGCCCCGGATCAGGGTCAGCCGGCTGCGTCCCCGGCGGCGCTGCTGGCGCAGCTGATCGACCGTCTCCTCACGCGGCAGGTCGAACCACATGATCAGCCGGGCGAGGGTGGAGTCCGGTCCACCGGCCGTGAGCGTCGCCGCCGGGATGGTGATGTCGGAGGTGAACCGGTTGTCCGCCAGGGGCACGCCGTCGCGGTCGGTGATGCGGCCGCGGGGTGCGGGCTGCCGGAGCTGCACCTGCCGGTTCTTGAGAGCGCGCTCGCGGTAGTAATCGTGCTGGACCACCATCAGGCCGAGCAGGTTGAGTCCCAGGATGCCGAACAGCAGGCAAGCCACGCCCCGGAAGACGCGGCCGCGGACCTGTTGCGCCTGCTTGAACTCCATCCTCAGTCCTCCCGGCGCAGGATGCCCAGGACGTCCGCCAGGCGCAGCAGCGGCAGGCCCACCACCGCGGTGTACAGCGCGGTGGGCAGCGCGTCGGAGAACCAGGGAGCCAGGAATGCCTCGCTCTGCTGCCGGCTCTGGACCAGCAGGAACAGCGTGTCGTGCGCCAGCGTGGCCGCCAGCAGCAGCAGCGCCTCCACCAGCACCAGGCCATAGACCAGGCGGCCCCGGGTCCGGCCGACCACGGCCCCGAGCAGCGTCTTGCACAGGGCGTGCAGGCCGAGCATGGTGGGCACGGACAGGTCCTGGACCAGGCCCAGCGCCAGGCCACCCAGGGAACCGGCGCGGGCCCCCTCGGCCATGGCCAGCAGCACGATGGCGATCACCGTGAAGTCGGGCGCGATGCCGCCGATGTCGATCACCGGCGCGACCACGTTCTCGCCGAGGAACGCCAGGAGCACCCAGGCCAGCGTGGTGCGGACGAAATCCCTCATGGCGAGTCCCCGGAAGCGGCGCCCGCGGCCGCCTTCTCGCCGGCAGCAGCGGTCTGTCCGGGCATCGCCGGCTGCGCCACCGCGGCGTCCGGATCGCGCGGCGCCGCCCCCACCACGTAGACCGTCTCGTTGCGACGGAACTCGGCATGGGGCGTCACGCTGATCTCCTTGAAGATCTGATCACTGGGCGCACTGACGTCCTGCACCACGCCCACGCGCAGACCGCGCGGCACGGGGTCGTGCACCGGCCCGCCCACCTCGTCACGGACCTCGGCGATCCCCGAGGTGATCAGCAGATCCCCGGGCAGGACGTCCTCGTCCCGGCCGACCAGTTCCACCACGAAGCGCCCGGCCCGCGGTCGCAGCACCCCGAGCACCCCGGTGCGCGCGAACTCCACGCCCAGTGCCATGTCCGGCGCGGTGAGCAGCTCCACCCAGGCCGACCGGCCGTCGATCACCGTGTGGACGCGCCCCAGGAATCCGGCCCGGGTGATCACCGGCAGCTCCGGCCGCCAGCCGAGGGGCTCCAGGCTGCGCACCTGGATCATGGTCGCCAGCCGGGCGCGCTTGCGGGCCACCACCTGGCACGGCGCCAGGGGGGCGTCCACGCCGGGCGGCAGGGCGGGGCCGGCGGCCCGCTCGGCGTCGGTGACGGCTCGCGCCCGCGCCTGCAGCTGCAACCGGAGCGTCTCCACCTCGGCCGACAGGCGGGCATTCTCCTCCCGCACGCGCAGCACGTCCTCGCAGAAGTTGCGGACCTGCCGCCACGGATTGATCAGCACCTGCGAGAGGACGTGCGAGACCTGGATCTGGGCACGGTCGGGCAGCAGCAGCAGCGTCAGCGCCACGAGGACGCAGACGGCGGAGACCACCCCGTCGGTGCGGATGCCGGTCTGGGATGAGCGCGCCATGCCGGCCTGGAGGCTCCTTCCACGGGGGCGAGGACGACGCCGCCGCGAGTCAGCGCATGATCACCGGGCGATACTTCTCGAAGTCGTCGAGGATCTTGCCGGTTCCCAGCACCACGCAGAATAGCGGGTCGTCCATGAGATTGATGGGCAGGTCGGTCTGCTCGCGCAGCAACTCGGGCAGTCCCTTGAGGAGGGCCCCGCCACCGGTCAGGACGATGCCCCGATCCTTGATGTCGGCCGCCAGCTCGGGCGGCGTCTGCTCCAGGGCCTGCTTCAGGGCGTCGACGATCTGCTGCACCGGTTCCTGCAGGGCCTCGCGGATCTCCGACTGGGAGATCTTCATGGTGCGGGGGACGCCGGAGACCTGGTAGAGGCCCTTGACCTCCATCTCCTCGTCGTCGCCATGCTTGTGTGCGGAGCCGATGGTCTTCTTGATGGTCTCGGCCGTCTGGTCGCCGATGAGCAGGTTGTGGTTCTTCTTGATGTAGCCGACGATGGCCTCGTCCATCTCGTCGCCGCCGACGCGGATGGAGGTGTCGCAGACGATGCCGTTGAGGGCGATCACCGCGATCTCGGTGGTGCCGCCGCCCACGTCGATGATCATGTTGCCCGAGGGCTGGTCCACCGGCAGGCCCACGCCGATGGCCGCGGCCACCGGCTCGGCCACCAGGTAGACCTCGCGCGCGCCCGCGTGCTTGGCGCTGTCGCGCACCGCCCGCTTCTCCACCTCCGTGATGCCCGAGGGCACGCAGATGATGATCCGCGGCGCCACGAAGTGACGCTTCTTCTGCGCCTGCTTGATGAACGCCCGCAGCATGTACTCGCAGACCTCGAAGTCGGCGATCACGCCGTCCTTCAGCGGCCGGATCGCCGCGATGGTGTCGGGCGTCTTGCCGAGCATGGCCTTGGCCGCGGTCCCCACCGCGTAGACCTTGTCGGTGGCCTTCTCCACCGCCACCACGGAGGGCTCGTTGAGCACGATGCCCTTGCCCTTGATGTAGACCAGCGTGTTGGCGGTACCGAGGTCGATGGCGATGTCGTTGTTGAACATGCCCTGAAGGCGCTTCAGCATGGATTCGTTCCTTCGTGGTGCGGTGGTCCCGTCGCGGCGGGCCAGCCGGTCTCCCTGATGCTGACCACCTCGCGGTCGCCCACGACCAGATGGTCCAGCAGCTCGATCCCCAGCAACCGTCCACAGCGGATCAGCCGCCGCGTCAACTCGAGGTCGTCCCCGCTGGGGCGAGGGCAGCCCGAGGGATGATTGTGGGCCAGGACCACCGCCGCCGCCTGCAGCCCCACCGCGGGCCGGAAGACCTCGCGGGGGTGGACCAGGGAGGCATCCAGGGTCCCCACCGACACGGTGCGCAGCGCCAGCATGGCATGCCGCGCATCGAGATACAGGGCCACCACGTGTTCCCGGTCCAGGCCGCCGATCTCCCGCAGCAGCAGGTCGCCCACGGCGCCGGGGCCGGTGACCCGCAGCCGCCGCGGCGGTGGCGCCCCCACGAGGCGCCGCCCCAGCTCGCAGGCCGCCTGCAGCCTGGTCGCCCGCGCCAGGCCCAGACCGGGCAGCTCCAGGAGCTGCTCCAGCGGCTGCCGCGCCAGGTCTCCGGGCTCCGGATAGC
>JAASSM010000126.1 GCA_021767885.1 bacterium
CGGGCGAGCGCGCGATGTGGGCATCCACCAGCCCGAGCATGTCGAGGATGGGCCGGCCGGAGTGGTACCCCACCGCGCCCACGTCGCTGATGGCCACCAGGGCATCGGGCGCGGTATGCGCGCGCAGCCAGGCCGCCACGCGCGCGTAGGACTGCGGCAGGTAGCGCCCGGCCCGGACCGACGGCATGACCTCGCGCCAGACCGCGCGTTCGGCCAGGTAGCTGGCCGACAGGCCGGTCAGCACCAGGATCGCCACCATCAGGATCGGCACCCGCGTCCCGCCCCAGGCCGACCCCAGGGAGGCGACCAGCCGCGCCGCGCCCGCGGCCATGGCTGCCACGAGCAACGGCAACACCGGCACGAGGAACCGGTGATGGTGCATCCAGTCGCCGCCGGCGGCGATCACCAGCGCCCCCTGGGCCGCCGCGATGACCAGCACCGCCGCGATCCGCGGAGCGGCCGCGCGGTCGGCCAGCAGGACCACGCCCAGTCCCAGGAGCGCGGCCCCGCCCCCGTCGCGCAGGAACTCCCGCAGGTGATGGAAGCCCGCTCGCAGGGACGGCTCCGCGCCGGTGATCTTGACGTGGAACGTGTTGGGCAGCAGCGCCCCGTAGTATCCCCACCGCCAGGCGGTCAACAGCACGAGGGCCGTCGCGAGCGCGAGCCAGAGGCCGCGCCGGGCGCCGCCGCGGTGGCCGCCGAGCAGCAGGAGCAGTGCCGCGAACGCCACGCCCTCGGGGCGCAGCAGCATCAGGGCGAGCAGCGCGCCGAGGGCAGCGACCGGGCGCGGTCGCCCCCGCGGGGCCACCACGAGCAGGACGCCCGCGAGCAGGGCCAGCGCGTAGGCGTCGGTCTCCAGCCCGCTGACCGCGTGCCGCGGCAACATGGGCGTCGCGGCGAGCCATAGCGGCGCCAGCAGCGCCCAGGCGCCGGCCTGCGGATCCAGCCGCCGGGCCAGGTGCCAGGACAGCACCACGCAGCCGGCGCCAGCCAGCAGGCCGAGGAGACGGAGGACCACCAGGGGATCGGCGCCAGCTCCCAGGGCCAGGGCGGCCACCAGCATCCAGCCGGGATTGGAGTAGCCCTCGACCCGCTCACCGGGGTTGAAGACGGGGCCATGGCCCGCGACCAGGTTGGCGGCGTACCGCAGGGTGATGTAGGCGTCGTCCTCCACCCAGTCCCAGTACGCCGCCGCGTGCAGCACGAACAGCGCGACCAGGACGGCGAGGCCGAGGACCGAGCCACGGGAACTGGCGAGGAACAGGGGCACGCGCGCGATCACGGGACAGCTGGACTCCGGGGACGGGATGGGCGGATGCGAGGGGTCTGCCGACCCGCATTCTAGCCCACGGTCCGGCCAGCGTCACGGCCGAAGCGCGGAGTCCCGACCACGCGAGGCGGTCGGGACTCCGGCACGGGAGCGGCGTGAGGAGGCGGGCGGCCGGTACCGGCGGCCCGGGCCCTCACTTCACGAGGGACATCTTGAAGGTCTGCGTGCGGTCCGCCTGCCGCGCGCGGACGAAGTACACGCCGCTGGCCTGACGCCGGCCGGCGTCGTCGCTGCCGTCCCAGACCAGCTCGCGCCAGCCGGGTTCCACCTGGCCGGTGAAGAGCTGGCGGACACGGCGTCCCCGCAGGTCGTAGACGCCGACCTCCAGCCGTCGGTCCGACCCCGGCGCGACGTAGAGCCGGATGGTGGTCACCGGGTTGAAGGGGTTGGGGAACGGCGGCAGCACCGTGAAGGCCGCCGGGACGTCCACCGCGTCCTCCACCGCGGTCCAGCTGATCAGGGGCACCACGCCCGTGCGCTGCATGTTGCCCTGGAAGGTGGGCCAGGGCACGCGCGAGGGGTCCCAGGTGGCCGGCATGTCCCAGACGTGCAGCAGACGGTCCCAGCTGCCGTAGACGATGTCCACGTCCCCGTCGCCCTCGAGATCGCAGAGCACCGGCGTGGACCGCGGATGCCCGTCGAGGCGGATGGGGAAGCCCGCGATGACGCTGCCGTCGGCGGCGAGGGCGTAGACGAGGTCCGGCGTATCGGTCTCGCTGTTGCCGATGGGCTGGACGATGTCCGGCACGCCGTCGCCATCGATGTCGCCGATCACGGGGCTGGCCTCCGTGTTGGCCGGCAGCTCCACCGGCCAGCCCGGCAGGACGTCCCCGGCCGAGCCGTCGGCGATGCCGGTGTCGACCACCAGGATGTCCAGGCGGAACGTCCCGCTGTTGACCGGCCAGACGATCTCCAGCTGGCCGTCGCCATCGAGGTCGCCCACGCCCGGACTGGGCGCGCCGAGGGTCCCGTCGAAGGCCCCGGGATGGGACACCGGGAAGCCCGGATAAGCGGAGCCATCCTCACGGACCACGTAGAGCTTGCGGCCGGTGGAGAAGAAGATGATCTCCCGCTGGCCGTCGCCGTCCAGGTCGGCCACCGCCGGGCTGCAGAGGATCCGCTCGCTCCCGGTCTCGAACGGAAAGCCCCGGACCTGCTCGCCGGTGGCGGCGTAGGCCAGCAGGCCGTTCTGATCGTCGCTGTACGAGGTCCCGAAGATCATCTCGGCCGCACCGTCGCCATCGAGGTCGTGCAGCGCCGGCGACGAGAAGCCCCAGCCCTCGGGCCGTACGAGGAACACGCCATCGGTGGCGGGATCGTCGTCCCCGTCCCGCAGCTCGGTGCCGTCGGCGTTCCAGGCGAACGTGCGGCCGCCGAGGTCGTTGACCACGATCTCTGGCTGACCGTCGCCGTCGACGTCGCCCACCGAGGGCGGCGCCCAGTTCCAGGAACTCCGCAGCGGGCGTGGCCAGCCAGGCAGCATGGCGCCGGTGTGGTCATAGACGTGGATCTCCCGCTGCGGCGTCAGCAGGCTGGCGACGATCTCCAGTCCCGGCTCGCCATCCAGGTCCGCGAGGACCGGCCCGGCCGGGGAGAACTCCCCGCCGACGCCGGTGAACGGACCGGTGGTCTGGGGGTCCTCGTCGCCGTCGCGGATCTCGCTGCCATCGGGACGCCAGACGTAGACCTCGTCCGAGGTCAGGACCACCTCGAGCACGCCGTCGCCGTCGACGTCGCCGACGGCGGGGTGCCCGCTGGTCTGCAGCTGGAAGGGCAGCGGGAAGTTGTCGATCTCCGGCGGCATGGTGCCCTGGGTCACCACGGCGCTGAACGTGCTCTCCAGGTAGGACCGGTCCACGGTGGTGATCCGGTACCAGTACGGGGTCAGCTCGGCCAGGCCGCGGTCCTCGTAGTAGGAGATGCCCTGCAGCAGGTCCGGGTTGGCCCGGACCCAGGGGCCGTCCGGGGATTCGGCGCGGTAGACGTGATACCCCCGGGCACGCTCGCCGTCGGCGGCCTCCCAGCGCAGCACAATGGCGTCGGCGGCCAGCGTGGCGTCCGTCTCCACGGACACGGGCGGGTCGGTGCCGAGGAACTCCACGGGCAGGCGCACCACCCGGCCGTGGTTGTCGGTGAACACGAGCTCGCACGGATCGGTGGCGGTCATGTCGCTGAGCGCGAGGGACAGCTCTCCCGAGGCCAGCGTGGAGGTCTCGAGCAGCTCGGCCGCGGTGAACGTGGCGGAGCTGCTGTGGACGATCACGCCATCCTGCAGCGGGTTGATGGTGCCCACCAGGCCGTCGAGCCGGCCGGCACCGTAGTTCTTGAGCTGCGGGATCAGCACCAGCCGCTCGCCGGCCTCCCAGACGTTGTCGCCATCGCCGTGAGTGGCGTCATCGACCACCATGGAGATGATGGCGGTCTCGGGGGCGAGGATCTTCACCGGCACCGTGCTCACCCACTGGTGCTCGCCATCGGAGGCGATCACGCGCAGGTCCACGACGCGACCGTCCTCGGTATCGGCGAGGGCGCGCAGCTGCAACCCGTCGATGGTGGTGGTGCCGCCGGCGGCCAGCGCCGGCGCGGTGGTCTGTCCGTCGACCACGACGAGCGCCGGATGGGTGCTCACCAGCTCCACGTCGAGGGCGCCGGTGGCCAGGCCGCCCGATTCCTCCAGCGTGAGGGTGATGTCCACGGTCTCGCCCGCCTCGAACACGCCGTTCCCGTTCTCGGCCGCGTCGAGCGTGACGAGATCGCCGGCACCGACGTAGCTGCCCGGCGCGGTGACCGGGATCGTGCGCGAGGTGAGGACCACGTCCGCCCCGGCGATGGTCAGGACGGCCTGCCCCGCCGTCCGCGGGATCACCGTGAGGCTCGCGGTGCCCTGGAAGTTGGTGTCGTCCCAGGCGTAGGTCTCGCCGTCCTTGCGCAGGCAGACCTCCACGCCGGGAACCGGCTGGCCGTTCACCGTGACCGTCACGTCGACGGTCTGCTCGCCCACCACCAGGCCGGCCGGCGCGTCCACCGCCGCCGGTCGCGGCGCGGTGGTCCAGACGCTCAGGGCCGGATCGCCGATCATCACCAGGTTCTGCTGGGTCCACCGGTCCACCGTGTTGCGGTTGGTGTTGTTGATGTACTGCAGGCGGGCCGCGATGAGGGCATCCGCCGGGCGGCGCAGGTCGTCGCAGAGCAGGTTCTCGTAGAAGGCGGTCTGGTACCCGAAGGAGTTGGAGGGGAAGGCCTCGCGGGCCGCCCCCACGGAGATGATGGCCCCCCCGTCGGGGTTCTCCACGAACCGTTCCATGAGGCAGGAGACGTCGAAGGCGCCGGACGCGCAGTTGACCGCGAAGAGGAGGAACGAGTTGGGGTTGGTCAGGGCATCGGCATCGCTGACGGTGAAGTTGGCGTCGCCCATGGACATGTTGAAGAAGTGCCCGTGACCGAACTGGTTGACCTGCCCGTAATGGCCGGTGTTCAGCGAATCGATGAAGGCCTCCCGGCTGAGGGCGGCGTCCCGGGGGAACAGCTGGTCCGTCTCGTACATCCGCAGCGGCTCGAGGCCCGAGCAGGCGTCGACGACGTTGCCGATCAGGTTGTCGGAGTACTGGGCGCCGTCGAGGGTGATGGGATCGCCCGGATCCCACGGCGACGGGAACAGCACCTCGGAGGCGAACAGGACCCGGTTCGCCCAGGCCGCCGTGGCCGGGGCGGACTCGTAGGCCAGGACCTTGTCCACGAAGTCCGACACCATGTTGGGGTTGCGGACCGGAGCCCGGCCCACCCCCAGCTCGGGCGCCATGTCGGCGTCGTCGCCGGGATTGGTCTCGTTGACGTACGGCTCGCCGAGCCAGCCGTCTCCGTCGGCGCCCCAGTTGCCATCCAGCGCGGCGTAGTAGAGGTCGGTGGGGATGTCGGTGTGCCCGCCGAAGGGGTAGAACGAGCTGCGCACGAAGCGCGTGGGGATCACGTCGGTGTCGCCGCCGATGAGCAGGTACTCCAGGCCCCAGCGGGCGTAGGCATCCTGCAGGAAGCCGCGCAGCGTCTCCTGGAAATCGATGCCCTGCCGGTAGTTCGCGCTGATCCATTCACGCGTGACCACCTCGGCCGGCAGGCCCATGGCGGTGCGATGATCGGCCAGGCGCTGGAACTCGGGGGCCAGTTCCTCGGTGGTCACGATGAGGTATCGCACGCCGGTGCCGTCGAGGCTGGGCAGCGGCGCCGGCAGGTGCGGCGCGCCGGACCGGTCGAGCAGGACGCCGTCGTCCCGCTGGTAACCGGACACCGCGTCCGGATTGTCCACCAGCGAGCTCAGCAAGGCGGTGTTGCGGGCCCGTTCCCCGGGCACCTGACGTTCACGGGCGAGCACGGGCGGCGCGGCCGCGCCGGTGGTCAGCACGCGCACGCGGTACTCGGTGAGCAGTTCCAGCTGCGGTTCCTCGCCGCCGACCTGCACCCGCAGGGGGTGGATGGTCACCGCCAGCAGGCGGTAGCCCCGCCAGGTGTGCAGACCGCCCCACCGCCCCCACCGGGCGGGGAACGTCCCGTCCTCGGCCGCCGCGACCTCCGCCACGGGCAGGGTCTCCCCCGTGCTCGTCCGGAGCGGTCCCGCCACGGCCAGCGGCCCGGGTGGCGTGACGCCGGTGGTCCGGATCGGCTCGACGACGACCCCGTCGACGGCCAGGTGCGCGGGCACCAGCAGCAGCAGGTCGCGGGCCGGCAGGGCCGGACGGTCGGTGGCGTCCAGGGCACGGGTC
>JAASSM010000127.1 GCA_021767885.1 bacterium
CCAGGTGTCATGGCACTGGAAGCAGGTGCCGCCGCCGGTGAAGAGCTCGTAGCCCCTGGCCGGCACGGGGAACAGCGCCGCCACGGCGAGGACGGTGCAGAGGGTCTGGATCGTTCGCCTGGTACTCATCGGGAGCCTCCTGGGATCGGCCGCGGTGGGCGAAGAGCCCGCGTTCTCTCTTGCGAGTTCCCTCCATCGGGGCGCGGGCGCCATCCTACCACGAATCGTTCTCGTATGTCAATGGCATAAAACAAGATACGCGGCCCTTAACGAGGACGATTCTCACAATCGCGACGCCTTCGCTCTCGCTCGCCGCACCCGTGGCTCCGCGATGCATCGCCCCCGCCGGCCCGGTCCGGACACCGCCAGCCCGCAGCGGACCGCCCGACACCGGGCCCGGGTGCGCCGGCGAGGTCGGCGGTCCGGCGCTAGGCTATCGTGAAGACGCCACCGGCGGCGCCCGAGGCCGCCGGGCCGCACGCGACACGCCACCTCGCGAGGAGCGATCATGCCCGGCCACGACCTGCCCCTGTCCGACCGCGTCGCCGGCGCCGTCCTCGGCGCCCTGACCGCCGACGCCCTCTGCCTCGGCGTCCACTGGATCTACAACCCGCGCGTGATCGCCCGCGCCCTGCCCGACGGCCTGGACGGGCCCATCGACCCGCTGCCGGGCGCGAAGAAGTACCACGGCGAGCGCCGGGCCGGCCAGTTCACCCACTACGGCGACCAGACCCTGGTGCTGCTGCGCTCGGTGACCGACCGCGGTGCCTGGGACCGCGACCACTTCGCTGACCGGTGGCGCGCCATGTGGCAGGGCTACGACGGCTGGCTGGACCAGGCCACGAAGGACACGCTGGCCACCGCCTCGCGCGGCCGCTGGCCCGACGCCACCGGATCCGGCTCCGACGACCTCGCCGGCTGCGCCCGCATGGCCGCCCTGCTGCCCGTGCTGGCGGAGGCCGACGCCTCCGCGTGGGTGCGCGCCGTCCGCGAGCAGACCGCCCTGACCCACGGCGACCCCGTGCTCCTGGAGGCGACCGACTTCTTCGCCTACCTGGTCCACGCCGTGTTGCAGGGAGCCGGCCTGGAGGACGCCATCGGGCAGGCCCTCGACCACCCCTATCCCCAGGCCACCATGCGCGACTGGCTCGACCAGGCGCGGACGCACCTGGACCGGGACGACACCTCCGCGGTGATCGCCGAGCTGGGTGCCGACTGTCACGTACCCAGCGCCGTGCCCGCCACGCTCCATCTCCTGCTCCGCCACCGGGACGACCCCGCCGGCGCCCAGGTCGCCAACGCCATGGCCGGTGGCGACTCGGCGGCGCGCGGCCTGCTCCTGGGCACCATCTTCGGCGCCCACGATGGGCTGGCCGCGGTGCCCGACCGGTGGATCGGCGCGCTGGAGGCGGGGGTGGAGATCAGGCAGCGGCTGGGCCTGGCGATGCGGCCGCCGGCAGGGTCGTCGAAGTTCACCTTCGCCAACGCGGACGGACACGAGCTGGCCGGCGCCCTGGAGAGCCCGCCCGAGGATCAGGAGGTGCGCGGGTACGCGGTGTTCGCGCACTGCTTCACCTGCGGCAAGGACATCGCCGCGGCCAGCCGCATCAGCCGCGCCCTGGCGCGCCGTGGCCTGGCGGTCCTGCGCTTCGACTTCACCGGGCTGGGCAGCAGCGATGGCGACTTCGCCAACACCGACTTCTCCTCCAACATCGCCGACCTCGAGGCCGCCGCCCATGCACTCGCGACCCGCCACGGGGCGCCGCAGCTGCTCATCGGCCACAGCCTGGGCGGCGCCGCGGTGCTGGCCGCCGCCCACCGCATCGACGCGGTCCGTGGCGTGGTGACCATCGCCGCACCCGCCGACCCCGCCCACGTGGAGCACCTGCTCACCGACGCCCGGGAGGTGATCGAGCGCGAGGGCGAGGCCACCGTGGAGCTGGCCGGCCGCCGGTTCACCATCCGCCGGGAGTTCCTCGAGGATCTCCGCGAGCAGGAGCACCGCGAGAGCATCGAGAAGCTGGACCGCGCGCTGCTGATCATGCACTCGCCCGGGGACGCGGTGGTCCCCATCGACGAGGCGGCGCGGATCTTCCGCGCCGCCCGTCACCCCAAGAGCTTCCTGTCGCTGGATCCGGCGGACCACCTGCTGAGCCGTCGCGAGGATGCCGAGTACGCCGCCGCGGTGATCGCCGCGTGGAGCGAGCGCCTGATCGCCGGGGCCTGACCGCCGGGGCCTGACCGGAGATGGCCGGGCAGCCTCGTCGCCAGCCCGAGCGTCGCCCGCCGGCCTCGCCGCCGGCCCGAGCGCCGCCGGGCGGGTTCACTCCTCGCTGCCGACCTCCGCCACCAGCTGCTCGCGCATGCCATCGTCCGCCGGCTCCTCGCCGAACCACACCGTCCACAGCGCCTCGGTGAACGCGGGGTTCTCGATGGTGCCCTTGATCTCGCCGTTGAGCGACGTGACCAGGCCCACCCCGGGCAGGTACTCGAAGACGATGCGGTCGTTCTCCTGGGCGTCGCGGTCGAAGTAGGCCAGGAACGTGGCCATGTCCGCGGCGAAGGGGGAGAGGTCGTCGTAGTTCTTCTCGATGACCCCGGAGAAGGAGTCGGTGAGCTTGTCGCGGCCGAAGCCGCGGCGCAGGTCCATCTGCAGGCGCTTGGCGGCGTCGATGGTCCGCAGGGTGGCGGCGGGATCGTCACCCAGCTCGGCGGTGGCGTCCACGTAGGAGACGATGGTGTAGACGTCCACCTTGAGGAACGTCTTCTCGCGCAGGGCCACGCCGGTGGCCGCGAGGGTGACGGTCCGGCCACCCACGCTGGTGGTCACCTGGTCGGGATACTCGGTGCCGGTGTCGGGCTCGGTGATCGCCACCGCGCCCAGGGGGACCAGGAGCAGCGCCAGGACGACGGCCGGGATCAGGGGACTGCGAGCGGTCATGAGCCGTTCTCCCGCGGTTCGGGTGAGCGCCGGTGCCTGCCGAAGGATCGCCGGCCTGCGGCATCCCGTCCCGGTGCGGAGGGGGGCCCCGGCGGACGCCCGGCGATGCTACGCGGGATCCCCCGGGACGACAAGGGGGCATCGGCCCGGCGAGCACGCGGCCCGCGAGCAGGCGCCCCCGCGAGCAGGCGGCCGGAAAGTCGACGTTCGAGGGGGCCTGGCCGGCGAGGACGCGGCCCGGCCAGCCTGCCGCCGAGCGACAGGCCGACCGGGCCGCGAGGAACCAGCCGCCGGGGCCGGCTACTTCACCATCACCAGCGGCTTGACGCTGGTCTGGCCCGCCGACTCGAGGCGCGCGTAGTACGTGCCCGAGGCGACGCGACGGCCGGACCGGTCGCGACCGTCCCAGCGGACCTCGCCGGGGCCGGCGGCGCGGTGGCCGTCGATGAGGGTGCGCACCAGGCGCCCCTGCACGTCGAAGAGCTTCAGCTCGGCATGACCGGCGGCCGGCAGGCTGAAGCGCAGGGTGGTCGCGGGGTTGAAGGGATTGGGGGCGGCGCCCTGCAGACCGAACGCCAGCGGCAGGTCGCCCGCCGCGGTGGCGTCGCTCACCGTCATGGTCACCGGCACCACGGTCACGGCCTGGGCCGGGTCGTTGCTGGTGACGATCAGGTCGCAGGTGTACTCGCCCGCCGCGAGGCCGGTGGCGTCGAAGCCCACGTTGACCTCGAGCATCTCGCCGCCGGTCACCGAGCCGAGGATGGGATCGAAGCTGATCCACGGCACGGCGGGCTCGGCGGTGAAGAGCACGGCCAGGCCGTCCTCGAGATAGCCGGGCGCGTTGTAGACCACCTCCAGGCCGTCCGCGCCCGCGGCGTTCTCCATGCCCACCGTGCAGCTGGTGGCGTCGGCCACCGAGGCGTACTGGCAGAGGATCTTGCCGTCGGGCGTGAGGATCACCTGGAAGGTCTCACGGGTGCTCGAGTCGCCGTAGTGGGCCACGTCCTCCCACTGCACGATGAACCGCTGGTTCTCGGTGTCGGCGTGGTAGTAGATGGTGCCGGCGGAGGTGGGGTTCAGGTCATCCCAGAACGGTGCGATCAGCGCGTTGGGCGTCGACGTGTTGGGGATGCCCTGGTTGGTGTACGGCGCGCTGCTCGAGCCGTCGAAGTTCAGGAACCCGTTGGTGCAGACCCGCACCTGGCCGTAGACGTCCTCGTAGTAGGGGAAGTCGAAGCCCAGGGAGAAGGGGCCGAAGTTGCCGTCGTCCTGGGCCTGGATCGGCGTGCCGATCCCGCTGATGTCCACCCAGTCGAACGTCGGGCCGCCCGGCTCGTTGCTGTCGATCCAGCGGTAGCCGAAGGTGTCCGGTCCGCCCTGGCCGGTGGCCGGGGAACGACCCTCGCCGGCCGGTTCCTCGCCCTTGGCCGCGGCGACGGTGGGCCGCTGCACCGCGCGGGCCGTGGTCGCGCTCTCCTCGGCGGTGAGGCGGAAGGTGAGCGGGGCCTCGCCGGTGTTGGCGATGGTGAGGATCTCGGTGCTCATGGCACCCGGCTCCACCACGGTGGCCAGGCTCGGGGGATCGATGCCGATCACCGGCGGGTCGGCCGCCAGCGGGAAGGTGATCAGGTCGACCCAGCCGGTGTCCGCGCCGTTGTCCACCGAGCCGTCCTTGTCGTAGGTCCACTCGAAGACGTAGTGGCCGGGCACGGCGGTGAAGACGTACTCGGTCCACGGCACCTCGCCGGCCCAGCGCTCGAGGCGCTCGCCGTTGACCCAGAACTCGAGGTAATCGTAGTTGGCCTCGGAGCTGACCTTGTAGAAGAAGCTGAGGTCGCCCTCGGCCGCCACGTCCATGGTCATGCGCAGCGTGGTGGTCTGGTTGTGCGTGATGGTGCCACCGCGGGCGCTGTGGTCGCCGTGGTAGCCCTGCGTGGCGTCGATCTGCCAGGGGGCGCTGCCGTCGAACTCCCAGCCGAAGGCCGCGAAGTCGCCGGTCTCGAAGCTCTCCTGGCTGAGCGGCTCCATGAACAGGTCCTGGGTGACGTCGCCGTCCAGCACCACGTCCGCATAGGCGATGCCCACGCCCACGATGAGCGCGCGCAGCTGGTAGGTGTCGCCCACCGGCAGCAGCAGGCGGTAGGAGCCGTCGGCACCGGTGACGGCCGCGGGCACCGGCGTGCCCAGGGCCTTGACCTCGGCGCCGCCAGCCGGCGCGCCCTCGGGATCGTAGACCACGCCGCTGATGGTGGCCGACGGCAGGCGGTCCAGGCTGTAGGTCTCCACCACGGTCTGGTCCTCGGTGATGGTCACCTGGGCCGAGCCGATGGCGAAGCCGAAGGCGCTGATCTCGAGATCGTAGGTGCCCTGCTGCAGGATGAGGCGGAACTCGCCGGCGTCGTCGGTGACGGCGCTGCGGGGCGTGTCCACCACCTCGATGGTGGCCTCGGGGATGGGCAGGCCGGTGTCGCCGGCCACCACGGTGCCCTCGAGGTAGCCGATGCCGTCCATGACCATGAGCACGGCCATGTAGGCGTCCACGAACCCGTGGCCGTAGGTGTTGTCCTCGCCCTCGACGCCCTTGTCGATGGCGGTGTCCATGAGCACCTGCTTGATGGTGTCCACGTCCAGGTCGGGGTTGGCCGAGCGCATGAGCGCCACCACGCCGGCCAGGTGCGGCCCGGCCATAGAGGTGCCGCTCTTCAGGCCGTAGCCGCCGCCGGGCACGGAGCTGTAGACGTCGCTACCGGGCGCGACGATCTCCGGCTTGACCCGGTTCTCCTCCGGACCGCAGTTGGGACCGGCGGGGCCGCGGCTGGAGAAGCCGCTGATCTCGTAGGGCGGGCTGGTGAGCGTCGAGCCCACGCTGAAGCTGTTGTAGAGGGTGGTGGCGCGGTCGGCGGGCGAGCGCAGCGACTGGCTGCCCGGGCCCTCGTTGCCGGCGGACCAGGTCAGCACCACGCCGGCGGCCTCGCAGGCGTCGATGGCGTCCCACCAGCGGCTGTCGCAGTCCACATAGCCGGAGAAGTTCTCGTTCACGCCCCAGCTGTTCTGCACCACGTCGGGTACGTCGTCCACGGTGCCGGGATCGCCGTCGGGATCGGCCAGCCACTGCAGGGCCTCGATGATGTCGTTGTCG
>JAASSM010000128.1 GCA_021767885.1 bacterium
AATACTTAGAAGACGTAGATCGATGACGAGATACTATCAGAGCGCTCAGCACGATTCAAGGGGAAAAATGAGTCAAAACCACAAGAAATCCCCGTTCACATGGGCAGCAATTCCCGAGAAAATGGTAAGTTTCTTGAACGAAAGGCCCTGGCCTTCGGTATTACTGGTAAAGCTTCCTCTTGTGTAGTAGCGGGGTCCCAGGGGAACCCCGCTACTCTGTTCGACTGATCCTGCTGGTTTCCGATCACAAGGGGTCGGAAGACGGTGTGCCGCCCCCTACACCTGCAACGCCCGCGCCTCCGCCACCACCGCGTCCATGTCCACCTCGGCGCCCACCGCGACGGCCAGGTCCCGCAGCAGCTCCCAGTTCGCCGCGCGCTTGCGGGCGGGGTGGAGCTCGCAGATGCGGCCGTCGGTGGCCACGAAGGTGCCCTGGTCGTCGAGGTAGTGCGTCCGCGGCAGGACCAGGTCCGCCTGCACCGGCGTGCCCGCGGTGACGCTCTGCACCGCGAAGTACGCCTGCGGGCGCGGCAGGCCCAGGGGGGCGTCGCCCAGCAACAGCGTGGGGGTGCCGTTGGCCAGGACGCCCGAGTCCACGGCCGCCAGGCCGAGGGCGTCGAGGCCGGCGGCGTTGGTGCCGCGCCGCAGCGGGAGCACCTTGCAGCCGGTCTCGCGGACCAGGTCGGCCAGGGTCGCGGGATCGGACAGGCCGGGAACGTTGGCCACGCCCGGGCCCACCACCAGGACGGCGCCCGGCCGCGCGAGCAGGGCGGTCATGGCGGCGCGATCATCCACGGCGATCTCGCGGCTGGTGCCGGCGCGGTGGCCGGCGCTGGCGACGAACCCGGCCTCGGCGCCGTCGAGGATGGCCCGACGGATCATGACGCCGGCCACGGGGAACTCCTCGCCCAGGTCCGCGCCCACCACCAGGATGGCCTGCTGCCGGGCGAGCTGGGCCACCGTCAGCGACGGCTCGCCGGCCTCGGGGCCGCCGGTGGCCGCCAGCGCGGCCTTCTGCAGATCGTGCGCCGTGCCGTCGCCGGCCAGCCAGGCGGCCTCGCCGCCCAGCTTGGCGGCCACCGCCCGCGCGAGGACCGCCTCCTCGTTGGTGCAGTCGGGCGTCAGGACGATGCGGCCGCCGGCCATCTTCCCGGCCAGCTCGGCGATCGCCGCCTCCAGGTCCACCGCCGGGCCCTGGGCGTTGGCGTCGCTCCACTCGAAGCGGCCCTTGCGGCACATGTGGACCTGGTTCCAGCCGTCCTCCTGCGGGGTGACGCGGATCACCTTCTGGCCCAGGGCGTGCACGCCGATGTCGCAGGCCAGGGAGCAGGCGGCGCAGCTGGAATCCGCCGGCACCGTGGGGTACGGCCCCGGCTTGTCCAGGGGCACCTGCTCGGTGAGCGCGCCCACCGGGCAGACCGCCACGCAGTCGCCGCAGCTCTCGCAGCGGGTCTCGGCCAGGGGCTGGTCCAGCACCGGGCCCACGCTGGCCTCGAACCCGCGCTGGGTGAAGCCCAGGATGGCCAGGCCGCGGCCCTGATCGCAGACCTCCACGCACTTGCCGCACTTGACGCACTTGTTGGGGTCGCGGCGGACGAACTCGTGGCTCTCGTCCGCGGCGTGGTGGTGCGTGGCGCCGGCGTAGCGCAGGGGATCGACCTCGTACTCGTCCATGTACTTCTTGAGCTTGCACTCGTGGACGTCCTGGCAGCCGCAGCTCAGGCAGCGGCTGGCCTCCTCGATGGCCTGCTCCACGGTGAAGCCGGTGTCCACCTCGGCGTGGCTGGTGATGCGCTCGGCGGGCTCGAGGAAGACCGGGTGCTGGCGGGGGCGCTCGTCGTAGCCCTCGAAGAGGTCGTCCGGCACGTCGCTGCGCACCGAGACGATGTCGAACTCCTGCTCGAAGTCCACGCCCCGCAGGAAGAGATCGATGCCCTCGGCGGCCTTGCGGCCCATGTACACCGCGTCGACCACCAGCTCCGGCCCGGAGACCAGGTCGCCGGCGGCGAAGACCTTCTCGCGGCTGGTGCGGAAGGTGGGCTTGTGCACGTTCACCGTGGCCCACTTCGACTGCTCGACGTCCTCGGTGGGGATCACGCCGGCCTCGATGTCCTGGCCGATGGCCTTGATGATCGCATCGGCCTCGAGCAGGAACTCGCTGCCCTCGATGGGCACGGGACGACGCCGGCCGCTGGCGTCGGGCTCGCCCAGCTCCATGCGCTGGCACTCCATGCCCACCAGCGCGTCGCCGTCGAAGCGCAGGCCGATGGGGGCCACCAGGAACTCGTACTTGACGCCCTCTTCCTCGGCGTCGTGGATCTCCTCCGCCTCGGCGGGCATCTCGTTGCGGGTGCGGCGATAGACCAGGGTGACGTCGGCGCCCTGGCGGACGGCGGTGCGCGCGGCGTCGATGGCGGTGTTGCCGCCGCCGACCACGATCACCTTCTGGCCCACGTCCACGTCCTGCCCCAGGGCGATCTCGCGCAGGTAGTCGATGCCGCCGAAGACGCGCGGATGGTCCTCGCCGTCCACGCGCAGACCCTTGGCCTTCCAGGCGCCGATGGCCAGGATCACCGCGTCGTACTGCTGCTCGAGCTGGGCGACGGTGAAGTCGCGGCCCAGGGCCTGGTCGCAGCGCGCCTCGATCTCGCCGAGCTTCAGGATCTGCTCGATCTCCCAGTCGAGGACGGCCTTGGGCAGGCGGTACTCGGGGATGCCGTAGCGGAGCATGCCGCCGAGCTGGGGCATCTGGTCGTAGATCACCGCGCCGTGGCCCTTGCAGCGCAGGTAGTAGGCGGCGGTCAGGCCGGCCGGGCCGCCGCCGACGATGGCCACGCGCTTGCCGCTGAACGGCTCGAGCTGGGGCAGCACCACGCCGTGCTCCATCTCCCAGTCCGCCACCCAGCGCTTGAGGTTGCGGATGGAGATGGGCGCCTCCACGCGGGCGCGCCGGCAGTCCTCCTCGCACGGGTGCGGGCAGACGCGGCCCAGCGACCCGGGCAGGGGGATCTTCTTGCGCAGGATCTCGAGGCTGGCCTCGTAGTCCTCGTTGGCGATGGCGCCCACGTAGCCCTGCACGTCGGCGTGCGCGGGGCACATCTTGTGGCAGGGGGCCTTGCAGTCGGCGTTGTGGTCGGAGAGCAGCAGCTCCAGGCCGGTCTTGCGGGCGGCGCGCACGCGCTCGCCGTCCACGTCGATGACCATGCCCTCGCGCACCGCGGTGCCGCAGGCGGGGACCATCCGCCCCATGCCCTCGATCTGCGCCAGGCAGATGAAGCAGGAGGTGAAGGGCCGCTCGTGCTCCTTGTCGCGGCAGAGCGTCGGGATCTCGCAACCGGCCATGGCGGCGGCATCGAGGATCGAGATGCCCCGGGGCACGTCCATCGCCTTGCCGTTGAGCGTGATGTTGACGGTCATGACCTCACCTCGTGTAGACGGCCCCGGTGGGGCAGACCTCGCGGCAGGAGCCGCACTTGATGCAGTCGTCGAGGACGATCTCGTGGGGCTCACCCTTGGCCCCGGTGATGCAGTCGCTGGGGCAGGCCTTCTTGCAGGCCGCGCAGCCGGTGCACTTGTCGGCCTCGATGTGGAACGTGATCATGGGCTTGCACACGCCGGCCGGGCACTGCCGGTCCATGATGTGCGCCTCGTACTCGTGCCGGAAGTACTTCAGGGTGGTGAGCACGGGGTTGGGCGCGGTCTGGCCCAGGCCGCAGAGGCTGGCGCCCTTGATCTGCTCGGCCAGGTGCTCCAGCTCCTCGATGTCGCCCTCGCGGCCCTCGCCGGCGGTGATGCGCTCGAGCACCTCGAGCATGCGCAGGGTGCCCAGGCGACAGAAGGTGCACTTGCCGCAGCTCTCCTTCTGGGTGAAGGAGAGGAAGTAGCGCGCCACCTCCACCATGCAGGTGTTCTGGTCCATGACCACCATGCCGCCCGACCCCATGATGGCGCCGGTGGCGTTGATGGACTCGTAGTCCACCGGGGTGTCCAGCAGCTCGGCCGGCACGCAGCCGCCCGACGGGCCACCCAGCTGGACGGCCTTGAACTCCTGCTTGCGCGGGATGCCGCCGCCGATGTCGAAGATCACCTCGCGCAGCGGCAGGCCCATGGGCACCTCCACCAGGCCGCCGCGCTCGATCTTGCCGGCCAGGGAGAAGACCTTGGTGCCGGTGGACTTCTCGGTGCCGTGGGCCTTGTAGGCCGCGGCGCCGTTGCGGACGATCCACGGCACGTTGGCGTAGGTCTCCACGTTGTTGTTGTTGGTGGGCTTGCCCCACAGGCCGCTCTCGGCGGGGAACGGCGGCCGGATCCGCGGCATGCCGCGCTCGCCCTCGATGGAGGCGAACAGCGCGGTCTCCTCGCCGCAGACGAAGGCGCCGGCGCCCTCCTTGACCTTGATGTCGAAGGAGAAGTCCGTGCCCAGGATGTTCTGGCCCAGGTAGCCGCGCTCGCGGGCCTGGTCGATGGCGATGCGCAGGCGGCGGATGGCCAGGGGGTACTCGGCGCGGGCGTAGACGTAGCCCTCGGTGCAGCCGATGACGTAGGCGGCCAGGGCCATGCCCTCGAGCACGGCGTGGGGATCGCCCTCCAGGAGGTTGCGATCCATGAAGGCGCCGGGGTCGCCCTCGTCCGCGTTGCAGACCAGGTACTTGACGTCGCCCTGGCTCTTCTTGGCGAAGCTCCACTTCAGGCCGCTGGGGAAGCCGGCGCCGCCGCGGCCGCGCAGGCCGCTCTCGGTGACGATGTCCAGCACCGCGTCCGGCGTCATCTCCCGGAGCGCCGTCTCGAGGGCGGCGTAGCCCTCCTTGGCCAGGTAGTCGTCGATGTTCTCCGGATCGATCACGCCGGAGTTGGCCAGGGCGATGCGCTCCTGCTTGTCGAACATGCGCACCTTGGGCTCACGGCCGCCGGTGGACAGCTCGTGGAAGAGGAAGCCCTCCACCGGCCGGCCCTCCAGGACGTGCTCGGCGAAGATGCGCTCGGCCTTGCGCTCGTTCACCTTGCGGTAGACCCAGCGACCGCCCTGGTCGTGGATCTCGACGATGGGCTCGTCGAAGCAGATGCCCAGGCAGCCGGTCTGCTTGACCTGGGCCGGGGCGCCGGACTCCTGCACGCGCTGCTCCAGCAGCGAGCGGACCTCCCTGGCGCCGGCGGCGATGCCGCACGAGGCGTAGCCCACGAGGATGGTGGTGCGGTCCATGCCTAGGCCTCCTTGGTGCGGTAGTCGTCGAGGATCTCGCGGGTCTTCTCGACGTTGAGGTTCCCGTAGGTGGTCTCGCCGATCATCATCACCGGGGCCAGCGAGCAGCAGCCGAGGCAGGCCACCTCTTCCACGGTGAAGACGCGATCCTCGGTGGTGTCCGCGCCCGCGGGCAGCCCGAGGTAGTCGCGGATGGCGCCGGCCAGGGTCTCCGAGCCCTTCACGTGGCAGGCGGTGCCGTCGCAGACCTTGATCAGGTGCTTGCCCACCGGCGTGGTGCGGAACTGGGCGTAGAAGGTGGCCACGCCGTACGCCTTGCTGGCCGGGATGCCCAGCTCCTGCTCGATGAGGTCGAACGACTCGGGCGGCAGGTAGCCCATGGCGGTCTGGATGGCCTGCAGCACGGGGATGGTGGCCCCGGTCTGCCCCTTGAACGGCTGGATGAGATCGACGAGCTGGGAGGCGGTCGCTTCCATGGGTGCACCCCACTGTTGGCTGGGGTCGGTGGCGGGACACGCGGGGCTTCGAGCCGGGTCTCCGCCCTGACCATGAGGGATCGGTTTCGACCGGTATCGGCGGGTCAAAGATAGTCATTGACCCCCCGAAACCAAGGTTTCTCCATGTTGCAGATTGATAATCGATTTAATCCCGTTTGGGCGACCGCTCAGGATTCTTGACCATTGCGGTCAAAGAGGTTGCAGGCGGCCGACCTGCCATCGGAGTCATGTATTTCTCATCATGTTATATGAGGTTTCATTCCGATCTTGAACGCGTCCGCCGCCTCCGGCCGGGGCGCCGCGAGGGGCGGTCCGGGCCGCCGTCGCCGCGCCGACGCCCGACCCGGCCGGCGGGCTCGCCCGGAGCGCGAGCCCTGCC
>JAASSM010000129.1 GCA_021767885.1 bacterium
GATCTCGTAGACGGGGTCGCCCCGCAGGAACCGCCAGTGGTTGAGCAGGGTGGGCACCTTGCTGCCGGCCTCGGTCTGGATGAAGCGCCGATGGCTCGAGCTCAGGGGCGCCGGCGGGTGGTTGAGCTTGGCGCCGAACCGGATCACGTCGAGGATCTCGCGGTCGCTGACCAGGGGCTCGCCCCAGCGCTCCTGCCAGCGTTGCGCGATGGCCCCGGCGAGCCGTCCGTCCACGCCGCCGGGCCGGAAGGTCCAGAGGAACTTGTCGTAGGTGTCCACCGCGTCCATGAGGAAGGCGCCCAGGTAGGCGTCCCAGCCGTGCCGGGCGCCGATCCACATCAGGGCGAGATCGTCGCAGACGCCCTCCCCCGCCCGCAGGCGGAAGAAGGCCTGCTCGAACTGCGGCCGGGAATACTCGCGGTCCTCCGGACAGATGACGCCGATCTCCACCAGGCGGGCGATGTCCTCGGGAGCGAACTCGCCACGACCGGGATCGACGATCCCCACGGCCTGCAGCAGGTCCGGGCGCACGACGTAGGTCTTGCCGCCCCCCAGTTCCAGGGGTTCGCCGTCGAAGGTGCGGCGGTGGAAGGCCATGCACTGCTGCCGGCGGTCGAGATCGTCCATCCAGCCGGCCAGGAGCAACCCCCGCAGGAATCCCCGCGTCTGCACCCGCTGCCCCTGCAGGAACTCCACCCCCAGCAGGGGACGGCCCCCGGCCTCCAGGAGCAGGGTCTCCTCGCCCACGTGGGCCAGCAGATGGTCGCCCAGGTGCGCCAGGCGGTGCCCGCGTTCGCGGCGCACGTGGGGCGCCTGCAGGCCGGGGTCGAGCTTCTCCAGGGCGGTGAGCACGCGATCGAAGGTGGCGTCCCGGAAGGCCAGGGGCGTGCCCTGTTCGTCCTGCCAGAACCCGTGGCCGTTCTGGGCGCGGCCCAGCACCGACTGCGGCAGCAGCAGGCGCAGGGTCTGCGGATCGGCCGCGAAGCTGCGCGACAGCAGGTACTCGAAGTCCAGGGCCGCCAGGCGGTCGAAGAGACGGCCGTCGCGCTGGACGTCCAGCAGGCGGGGCCGCGGACCACGCTCGGGTTGCCTGCGGTCGAGGTCGTCCCGGTCGCGGCCGCGCACGGCGTCGAGGATGGACTCGATGCGGCGAAGCGCCTGATGACGGCGGTCGCGGCGCTGGTGACGGCGGCGTCTGACCATGCAGGGATGCCTCGCAGGCTGACCGTCCGGCGGTATCCGGATCAGTCGTAGAGGTTCAGGCCCTTGGCGTTGGTGAACGCCCGCAGCCCGAACCACGCCAGCTCGCGGCCCAGGCCGCTCTGCTTGACGCCGCCGAAGGGCATGCGCGGGTCGCTCTTGACGATGCTGTTGACGAAGGCCGAGCCGCACTGCAGCCGCCGGGCCAGATCCTCGCCCCGGGCGGCATCCGCGGTCCAGACCGACCCGCCCAGCCCGAACTCGCTGGCGTTGGCCAGCGCCAGGGCCTCCTCGGCGTCCTGGACGGCCATCACCGGCGCCACCGGACCGAAGACCTCCTCCCGCCAGACCCGCATGGCCGGCTCGACCCCGGCCAGCACGGTGGGTTGCAGGTAGGCCTCCCCGCGGTCGGACCGCTCGCCGCCACAGACCACGCGCGCGCCCCGCTGCCGGGCGTCGGCGATCTGGGCCAGGAGTTCCGCCACGGCCCCGGGCCCCACCAGCGGGCCGACCTCCGTGGCGGGGTCCAGCGGGTCGCCCAGCCGCTGGGCCGCCACGGCCGCCGCGAGCCGCCGCGTGAACTCGCCGGCCACTGGTTGCTCCACCAGGAATCGCTTGGCCGCGATGCAGCTCTGGCCGGTGTTCTGCAGGCGCCCTTGCACCGCCCCGGCCACGGCGCGCTCGAGATCGGCATCGGCCAGGACCACGAACGGGTCGCTGCCGCCGAGCTCGAGCACGGCGGGCTTGAGCAGGCGGCCGGCCTGTTCCGCCACGCGGCGCCCCGCCTCCGTGCTCCCGGTGATGGAGACGGCGGCCGTCCGGGGATCCTCCAGCAGCGCGCCGGTGACCTCGTGGTCGGCCAGCACCACGCCGAAGGCGCCGTCGGGGAATCCCGCCTCGGCGAACGCCGCGCCCAGGGCCAGGGCGCAGCCGCTGACGTTGCGGGCATGCTTGAGGACGCTGGTGTTCCCGGCCAGCAGCGTGGGGACGCCGAAGCGCAGCGCCTGCCAGAACGGGAAGTTCCACGGCATGATGGAGAGCACCACCCCCAGCGGCTGGTAGACCACGCGGTGGTCCCGGCCATCGGCAGCGACCGCCTCCTCGGCCAGCCACTGCGCGGCCCGCTCGGCGTAGACCTCGCACAGCCAGGCGCACTTGTCGACCTCGGCACCGCTCTGGGCGATGGGCTTGCCCATCTCCAGGGTCATCAGGCGCGCCCACTCCGCCTTGTGCTTGCGCAGGATCGCGGCCAGCCGGCTCACCGGCTCCGCGCGCTCTGCGAGCGGGCGGGCGGCCCACTCCGCCTGCGCGGCATGGGCGGCGGCCAGGACCGCCTGCGCGGCACCCAGATCCATGGTCTGGTAGGTGGCGAGCGTCTCGCCGGTGGCGGGGTTGACGGTGTGGTAGGCGGCCATCTCCGGGCTGGTCCTTCCGATCGCGGTGCGCGGACCTCGCCGGGCGCGGGTCCTCGTGTCCACCATAGCGCAGGGTCTGGCCGGGAGCCAGCGCCAGGAACCGCCGGATCGCGGCACCGCCCGACGCAGGCCGCGACGCCGGCCGCGGTGCCCACGGCCACGCCGGGACAGAAACGCACGGGACCCGGGGCTGAACCCCGGGTCCCGGATGCCGCGCCGGGTGCGGCCGGCTGATCGGGCGCCGCGTTCTAGCGGAAGAGGCCCTTGATGGAGCTCAGCGAGCTGCTCTCCACGGGCACGGTGCAGTCCACGACCTCGATGCCGTCGGCGTAGGCCTGGAGCTTGTAGGCGCCGAAGCTGTAGTAGACCGCGCCGCAGGCGTGGTTGTAGCACTGGCCGGCCATGACGGTGCTGGTGTCGTAGAAGTAGTCGTCGAACATGATCTCCATGTCGGTGTCCAGCACCGTCGCGTACCACTCGCCGTACTGGTTGGGCACGTCGTTGACCTGCATGCCGTCGGTGATGCAGATGCTGACGCCCTCGAAGACCTCGGGATCGGCCAGGTACTCGGCAGCGGTCACGCTGTACGGCGTGGGCGCCTCGCCCTGGGCGGTGATGGTGATCATGCCGTCGTCGCCGGCGTCGGGCACGCTGATCTCCGAGAGGTCGTAATACTCGGTGTAGACGCCGGTGATGGTGACCACGTCACCCTCGACCATGCCGTGGTCGGAGCCGGCGTACACCCAGATGCCGCTGTACGGGCCCACGGGCAGCTCGGTGATGAAGGCGCCGTTGCCGGTGGCGCCGGTGACGACCGCGTCGGTGACGGTGACCAGGTCGCCCTCGGTGTAGACACCCTGCTGGATGTCGGCGATGACGCCGGCCTGGGCGGCGGCGGCGACGAGGGTGAGCATCAGGACGGTAGCAAGCGTCTTCATGGGTGGTTCTCCTCCGAGAAAGGGGACCGGGTGATGGTTGCGCGAGGAAGTGTACGATAGGTCACAATTATTATCAATCAGTTAATTGAAATCAAACATTCCGGAGGCGGGGCAAAAAACATCCCGGGAGCGTTGCGGGCTCCCGGGATGCGCATCGGCAACACCGTGGCGGCGCCGGCTCAGCCGAGCACGGTGCCGAAGGCCAGCGTGGTGGCGCGATGCAGCATGGCGGGCAGGATGCCCAGCAGGAGCACCAGGATGGCCATGACGCCGGCCAGCATGGTGGTCTCCCAGTTGCGCCCGTCGAAGGGCTCGGGCTCCGAATCGCTCATGTACATCACCACGATCAGGCGGATGTAGTAGTAGACCGACAGCAGGGAGTTGACCACGCCCCAGATGGCCAGGGGCACGAGATCGGCCCGGATCACGGCCTCGAAGACGTAGAACTTGCCCAGGAAGCCCACCGTGCCGGGGATCCCGGCCAGCGAGAACATGGCCACTGCCATGATGGCCGCGGCCACCGGCTGGCGATGGGACAGGCCGCGGAAGTGATCGACCTGGTCGGCCTCGGTGCCGTCATCGCGCCCGAGCTGGGCCACCACGCCGAAGGCCGCCAGGTTCATGAGGCTGTAGCCCAGCAGGTAGAACAGGACGCCGCTGCCGGCCGCCTCCAGGACCGAGCCCTCGCGCAGGATCAGCCCCGCGTCGCTGCCGCGGCCCGGCGCGAGCATGGCCATCACTCCGAGCAGCAGGTAGCCCGCGTGGGCGATGCTGGAGTACGCCAGCATGCGCTTGATGGAGGACTGCACCAGGGCCATGAGGTTGCCGGCGGTCATGGTCAGCACCGCCAGGACCGCGAGCAGGCCATACCAGTACTCCGCCAGTCCGGGCAACGCCAGCAGGACGAACCGCACCAGCGCGGCGAAGGCCGCCGCCTTGACCGCGGTGGCCATGAAGCCGGTGATGTGGGCCGGAGCGCCGTCGTAGACGTCCGGCGTCCACATGTGGAACGGGACCATGGCCACCTTGAACGCCAGCGCCACCATCAGCAGGCCCAGGCCCACCGAGAACAGCCAGGGGTCGCCGGTGCCGGCATCCCGGGCGGCGGCGATGGCCTCGTAGCCGGTGGCGCCGGCGAAGCCGTAGAGCAGGGCCGACCCCATGAGCAGGAAGGCCGAGGCGAAGGCGCCCAGCAGCAGGTACTTGAGGGCGGCCTCGCTGCTGCGGATGTCGCCGCGGCGGCCGCAGACCAGGACGTACACCGCCAGGCTCATGGTCTCGATGCCCAGGAAGAGGGTCAGCAGATCGCTGGCGGCCACCAGGATCATCATGCCCAGGACCGCGAACAGGATGAGGGGATAGAACTCCGGACGATAGTCGCCGTTCTTCGCGTAGACCGCGCTGGCGTAGATGGTGGTCACCATCCCGATGCCCAGCAGCATGAGATCGAAGAAGCGCGAGAACATGGTGATGGTCAGCACGCCGCCGAGGACCGGTCCCGGCTCCGGGCGCACCGTGATCATGGCGACCCCCGCCCCGAGGAACACCAGGGTGTTCAGCGCCGTGAGGTGATCCTTGCGCAGGGTGCGCACGAAGGCGTCCACCAGCATCACCAGCAGGCCGCCGCCCGCCACCACGAGATGGGGCAGGATCGCCCCCCACTGCACGGGCATGGTCATCGCGCCACCTCCTGGGCCGTCGCCGCGGCCTGCGGGGCCGCCTCCACCTCCAGCATCACGTGCGCATCCGGGCCCCCGGCCGGTGCCTGCAGCGCCGTCACGGGCGCCAGGACGCGGTCCAGGCTGGGCTCGATCTTGTCCAGCACCAGGTTGGGGCCCACCCCCAGCCAGACCATGAACACCACCAGCGGCACCAGCACCAGCCACTCGTGACCGCGCAGATCGGGCAAGCCCCGGTTCTCCTCGTGGCGCAGCGGTCCCAGGAACATGCGCTGATACATCCACAGCATGTAGACCGCGCCGAGCACCACGCCAGTGGCCGCCAGCACCGCGAGCAGGCGGGCGTTGGGGAGCATCTCGCTACCGAAGGTGCCCAGCAGCACCAGGAACTCGCCGATGAATCCGCACAGCCCGGGCAGCCCCACGCTGGCGAGCATGGTGATCATGAAGACGGTGGCGTAGGCGGGCATGCCGTGGGCGAGGCCGCCGAAGTCCGCCATCTCGCGGGTATGGCGCCGCTCATAGATCACGCCCACCAGGAGGAAGAGCGCGCCCGTGCTCAGGCCGTGAGCGAGCATCTGGAAGACGCCGCCGGCCGCCCCCTTGGCCGTGAGGCTGAACAGGCCGA
The DNA here is from genome assembly GCA_021767885.1 of bacterium. The sequence continues at coordinate 5,861 of JAASSM010000129.1, forward strand.
GCACCACGAAGCCCAGATGGCTGACCGAGCTGTAGGCCACCAGCTTCTTGACGTCCGTCTGCACCCAGGCGACCAGGGCGCCGAAGATGATGCCGATCACCGAAAGGACCGCCAGCACCGGTGCGGCCTCCACCGTGGCCTCCGGGAACAGCGGCATGGCGAAACGCAGCAGGCCATAGGTGCCCATCTTCAGCAGCACGCCGGCCAGC
>JAASSM010000130.1 GCA_021767885.1 bacterium
AGCGAGGTGGTGGTGGTGATCGGCATCGGCGGCAGCTATCTGGGGTCGCGGGCCGTGCTGGAGGCCCTGGGCCCCGGCCCGCAGGCCCCGGAGATCCTCTTCGCCGGCACCAGCCTGGCCGCCGGCGCGCTGCAGCAGGTGATCCGGAGACTGGATGGCCGCGATTTCCGTCTCTGCGTGATCTCCAAGAGCGGCACCACGCTGGAGCCCGCGGTGGCGTTCCGGGTCCTGCGTCGCCTGCTCGAGGATCGCTACGGCGTCGAGGCGGCCGCCGGCCGCATCACCGTCATCACGGACGCGGAGAAGGGCGCGCTGCGCCGCCAGGCCGACGAGTCCGGCTGGGAGGCCTGGACCATCCCGGGCGACGTGGGCGGCCGCTTCTCCGTGCTCACGCCGGTGGGCCTGTGGCCGCTGGCGGTCGCGGGCGTGGACGTCCGCGAGCTCGTGGCCGGGGCGGCAGCCATGCGCGAGGGATGCCAGGCCGGGGAGCTGCGTGCCAACCCGGCCCACCTCTACGCCGCCACCCGCTACGCGCTCTACCAGCGGGGCTTCGTCACCGAGGTGCTGGCCACCTTCCTGCCCGGCCTGCGCCTGGTGGGCGAGTGGTGGAAGCAGCTCTACGGCGAGAGCGAGGGCAAGCAGGGCAAGGGCATCTTCCCGGCCTCCACGGTCTACACCACCGACCTGCACAGCCTCGGCCAGTACCTGCAGGACGGCCGCCGCGACCTGCTGGAGACCTTCCTGGTGGTGCGCGAGGACGCCCCGGAGGTCACCGTGCCGGCCGATCCGGGCGGCGGCGGCGACGACGGCCTGGATTACCTCGTGGGCCAGACCCTGGACGACATCAACGACAAGGCCTTCCAGGGCACGCGCGCCGCTCACGTCAGCGGTGGCGTCCCCTGCCTGACCCTGGAGCTGGACCGGCTGACCGCCCACTCCCTGGGCGCTCTGCTCTATCTCTTCGAGAAGGGCGTGGCGGTGAGCGGCCGCCTGCTGGGCGTCAATCCCTTCGACCAGCCCGGCGTGGAGGCGTACAAGCGGGAGATGTTCCGGTTGCTGGGCAAGCCCGGCGCCTGACCGGCCGCGCCGGCGGCCGCGGCGGACGGAGGTCCCCGGCGGAGCAGGTCGTGGTTTCCCGCACGCGCGGCGTGGGCTACCATACCCGCCCATGGGCACCTTCCGCGCATCCCGGCTCGCCGTGTCGCTGGTCCTGACCGCCGTTCTCCTGGCGGTCGCGACCCTGGCCGCCGCCGCCCCCGGTCCCCGGGCGACGGTGCCGCCGGACGCGCCGCGCACGCTGCGGCTGGAGGCCATCCGCGTGGCCCCGGACGATCCCGCCACCGACCGTCTGATCCGCCGCCTGCTGCCGCTCGCTCCCGGAGCGCCGGTGGACCTGACCGTCCTCGAGCTGGCACGCGAGAGCCTCGAGGGCTCGGGCTACTTCCGCGCGGTGGATCTCTACACCGCCCGCGGCTCCGCGCCCGGCGGCGTGGTCCTGCACGTGGAGGTGACGGCCGAGCGCCGCGTCCGCCTGCTCACCGGTTTCGGCTACGACCCCATGGACGGCTGGTACCTCAACCTCCTGGGTGCCAGGCTCCTGAATCGCCCCCGGCCGGGTAGCGAGCTGCGCGTGGCCGTCCGCAACGGCTACAGCGTGGAGGGGGTGTACCTGGAGGGGCGTCTGCCGGTCGGCGATCGGCCGGGCACGGCCTGGCTCCTGGACCTGCACGGCAGCGATCAGCGCTGGATGTTCTACGAGCGCCGGGAGGGGTGGGATCAGCCCATCCACAGCCGGGTGGCGCGGCTGGGCCGGCAGGCGCCGGTGGGCCCGGTGATCCTGACGGGCTGGTTCGGTTACAGCTGGCGCGAGCCGGACGACGAGGCCACCGCCTGGATCGAGGGCGAGGAGATCACCCGCCCGGCCCGCGAGCTGGTGGATGCCGATCTCGCCGGGCGGAGCTTCCTCGACTTCTGGCTGGAGGCCCGCCACGACGGCCGCGATACCGAGCGGCCCTGGTGGCGGGGGACCTGGTGGGGCGTCCGGCTACGGGCCAGCCGCGAACTGGCCGGCCGCGGCTTCTACACCGGCGAGGCCTACGCCCGCCGGGCCTGGCCCCTGGGGCGGCAAGCCGCCCTGGCCGGCCGGCTGCGCGCCGCGCACGCCGATCCCGGGACCCCTTACCATCAACGCTTCCAGTTCGGCGGCGTGGGCTCGGTGCGGGGCTACGACTTCGCCTTCCTCTCCGGGCGCACCGGCGCCTCCGAGCTGGTCCAGGCCAACCTCGAGCTGCGCACCGCCCTGCTCGGTCGCGACGCCCCGCTGCCGCGGGTGGCCGGCCTGCTGTTCCTGGACACGGGCCAGAGCTGGGATACCACCGGCGGCAGCCGGGGCTGGGTGGCCGGTGCCGGCTGGGGCGTCCGCGTCCGGTTGCCCTGGGTGCAGTACCTGGGCGTGGAGGTGGGCTACCCCCTGGTGGACGTGGGCGACATCTCGCCCGCGGTGGTGAACATCGCCCTCGGATGGTCCTACTGATCATGGGCCGCGCGTGTCCTGGCATCCCGGTCCTCCTGCTCCTGATCGCCGCGCTGGCCATGGCCGCTCCGGCGCGCGCCCAGGATGGTGGCCAGCCGCGCGTCCTCGGGGCCGAGCTCGCCGTGCGCGACGGCTGGCTCGTGGCCCAGATCCGCCTCTCCGGCCTCATCGACCAGCGCACCGCCAGCACCATCGACAGCGGTCTGCCCGGCATCTGCGCCTACGAGGTGGTCCTCCGCGGGCCGGACGGCGGGGTCCGCGAGCGCCTCACCTGGACCGTGCGCCTGGAACACGACATCTGGGAGGATCGCTACCTGGTGCGCGGTCCGGACGGGGCACGGGAGGTGGCCAGCATCGCGGCCATGGACTCGGCGGCCGCGCACGTGGCCGACCTGCGGATCCTGCCGGTGGCGGAGCTGCGGCCGGAGCGCGAGTACCGGCTCGAGGTGTCGGTGGAGGTGCTGCCGCTGGGGGCGGAGGCGGAGGATCGCCTGACCCGCTACCTGAGCCGCCGGGGCGGGGGCAGCCGCGAGGAGCTGGACGTGGACCTGGGTTCGCTCTTCAGCCGCGTGTTCGGTGGCGGCGGCGGGGGCGGCGGCCGCACGAGCATCGCCTGGACCGGGCCCGGGTTCCGGCCCCGCGCGCTGGACGGGGCGGCGGAGGGGTCGTCATGAGGCTGCGGTGGCGGTTGACCCTGCTGGTGCTCTTCGCCACGGGCGTGCCGGTGCTCACCGGACTGCTCGTGCACCGCCAGTTGCTGCAGGAGGTCTTCGATCGGGCCTACAGCGACCAGCTCGACCAGGCCCTGGAGGCCGGCGTCCGGCAGGCCCGTCAGGGATACGTCACCGCGCGCGAGGACCTGCAGTCCAGCGCGGTGATGCTGGCCGAGGCCTGGCAGGCCGCGGTGCGCAGTGGCGGCGATCCGGCGGCCGGACGGGCGGCGCTGGACGATGCCGCGCCCGCGCTCCTGGCGCCCGGCGACCGCTGCGTCCTGGTGGCCGAGGACGGCGGCGCCACGGTGATCCAGGCCGGCACGGTCTCGCCGCGACCACCGGCCCAGGCGCGGCCGGCGGACGTGCCGCCATCGGTGCTGACGGCCATGGCCTCGCTCCCCGGCGGCCGCCGGCTGGAGCTCACCCGGGAGATGGCGGCGGACTGGCGCGCGGACGCCACGCAGCTGGTGCAGACCCTGCAGGTGGTGCGCGGCCTGCGCCTGGAGGACGCGCGGTTCGCCCGGCATTTCTGGCTGCCGTTCCTGGTGCTCTCGCTGGCGGCCCTGGCGCTGAGCGTGGTGCTCGCCCTGCAGCTCAGCCGGGGCATCACCGGTCCGGTCCGTCGCCTGCTGCACGGGACCGAGCAGGTGGCCGCCGGACAGTGGAGCGTGCAGGTGCCGCCGGCGGGGCGGGACGAGATCGGCCGCCTCACCGAGGGCTTCAATGCCATGGTGCGGACCATCGGCGCCCAGAACCGACGCCTGGTGGACCTGGAGAAGCTCGCCGGATGGCGCGAGATGGCCCGGGCCCTGGCCCACGAGGTCAAGAACCCGTTGACGCCCATCCAGCTCACCGTCGAGGAGATCCGCGCCCGCTATCCCGGCGGCGACCCGCAGTACGAGGAGCTCCTGGACGACTGCACGCGCATCGTGGTGGAGGAGGTGGAGAGCCTGCGCGCGGTGGTGCAGCGGTTCCGGGAGTTCTCGCGGCCGGTGGAACTGGAGCCGGTGCCCGTGGACCTGGGCGCCCTCGTGCGCGATGTGGCCGCCCTGCAGCGGGACCTGCAGGTGGACGTGCAGGTGGACGACCGTCTCGGCCCGGTGGCCGCGGATCCGGATCGCCTGCGCCAGGTGCTCATGAACCTCGCCGGCAACGCGCGCGAGGCCACCGCCGGGCAGGACACGCCGCGCCTGGGCCTGACCGCGCGGGGGGAGCCGGATGCGGTGGTGATCACCCTGGAGGACAGCGGGCCGGGGATCCCGGCCGACGAGCGCGAGCGGGTCTTCGAGCCCTACCGGACCGGGCGGGCCGGGGGCCTGGGACTGGGGCTGGCCCTGGTCAAGGGCATCGTCCTGGCCCATGGTGGCAGCATCGCCGTGGACGCCGGCCGCTGGGGCGGCGCCCGCTTCACCATCCGCCTGCCGCGCAGCGGGAACGCCCCGCCCGCGGCCACGGCGCCGTCCGGCGCCGACCCGACCATCTCCGCGCCGGCGACCGGGCCGGACGCCAGCGCCGGGTCCGCGAAGACCGGCGAGGAGGACCGCCATGCCTGACCGCATCCTCGTGGTGGACGACGAGGTCAACATCGTCAAGAGCATCGCCATGATCCTGCGGGGCGAGGGGATCGACGTGACCGGCGCCTCCTCCCGCGAGGAGGCCCTGGCGCGCCTGCGCGAGGAGCGCTTCGACGCCGTGATCCTCGACATCGAGCTCAGTGCCCAGGACGATCCCGACCACCCCGGCGGCCTGCAGGTCCTGGAGCGGCTGCGGGCGGACCAGCCGGCGCTGCCGGTGATCATGGTCTCCGGGCGTGCCACCATCGAGCGCGCGGTCAAGGCCACGCGCCTGGGGGCGCTGGACTTCATGGAGAAGCCCTTCTCGCGCGATCGCGTCCTGGTGGCCGTCCGCAACATGCTCGAGCTGCAGCGCCTGCGGCGGGAGAACCAGGCGCTGCGGGGCGATCCCCTGGGCCGGATCCTGGGCGAGAGCGAGCCCATGGCGGCGTTGCGCGCGGAGATCGCCCGCGTGGCCCCCACCGAGGCGCGCGTGCTGATCCACGGCGAGAGCGGGACCGGCAAGGAGCTGGTGGCCCGCGCCCTGCACGACCTCGGCCCCCGCGCCTCCGGCCCCTTCGTGAAGCTCAACTGCGCCGCCATCGCCCACGACCTCATCGAGGCCGAGCTCTTCGGCGCCGTCAAGGGCGCCTACACCGGCGCCGTGGCCGACCGTGCCGGCCGCTTCGCCGCCGCCGATGGCGGCACCCTCTTCCTCGACGAGATCGGCGACATGAGCCTCGAGGCCCAGGCCAAGGTGCTGCGCGTGCTGCAGGAGGGCGAATTCGAGCCGGTGGGATCGACACGGGTGCAGACGGTGGACGTGCGGGTCCTCGCGGCCACCCACAAGGATCTGCGCGAGGGCGCCCGGGAGGGCTGGTTCCGCGAGGACCTCTATTACCGCCTCGAGGTGGTGCCCCTGACCGTGCCGCCGCTGCGGGCGCGGCCCGGCGACGTGGAGTTCCTGCTCGCCCACGTCCTGCGCGGGGTCGCCGATCAGCACGGCGTCCCGGCGCCCGATCTGCACCCCGCGGCGCGCAAGCTGTTCGTGGCGCACCCCTGGCCCGGCAACGTGCGCGAGCTGATGAACCTCGCCGAGCGGCTGGTGATCCTGCGGCACGGACTGACCGTCGGCCGGGAGGATCTGCCGGCGGAGATCCGGGACGCGGACCCGGGCGGGCGGCCCGGCGCGCCGGCCGGCGGTGCGGCCGGCGTGGGCTGGGCCGCGTACGCCCACCTG
>JAASSM010000131.1 GCA_021767885.1 bacterium
ACGCCAGCATGGCCTCTGGCACAGCCACGTGGGCTGGATCTGGCGGCCGGAGGCGGCGGTGACCGAGCGGCGCTGGATCAAGGACCTGTGGCGCCTGCCGGAGCTGCGCTGGCTGGACCGCTGGCACCTCCTGGCACCGGTGGGGCTCGGGGTGGCCGTGTTCCTGCTCGGCTGGTGGCTGGAATCGGCGGCACCGAGCTGGGGGACCGACCGCTGGCAGATGCTGGTGGTGGGCTTCTGCTGGTCGACCGTGGCGCTCTACCACGGGACCTACACCATCAACTCGCTGAGCCATCGCTTCGGCCGCCGGCGCTTCGCCACGCGCGACGACAGCCGCAACAACTGGCTGCTGGCCATCCTCACCCTGGGCGAGGGCTGGCACAACAACCATCACATGTTCCCCGGCACGGTGCGTCAGGGGTTCCGCTGGTACGAGTTCGATCCCACCTGGTACACGCTGTGGATCATGGAGCGGCTGCGGCTCGTCCGCGATCTGCGGGGCCTGCCGCCGCGGGCGCGGACCATGCTCGCCGGCGGCGCCGACCCGCGGACCGGCCAGACCATCTGACCGCTGGCCGGCCAGCCGACGTCATGGTGTCCCCGACCGGGTGATGCCCCCGCTAGCGATCGAGGACCCGGCTGCGCGGTCGTCCGCCCAGGTCGGGGCCATGCCGCGCCGCCTCGCGGTCCATGAGCTCGCGGTCGGGGATGAATCCCATGGTGCTCTGGTACTCGCCGTACGGCGGCGCCGATCCGTACGTCCAGTCCATCAGCCGGGCCGCCTCCTCGGCCAGGGCCTGCAGCATCCGGTTCTTGATGGAGCCCCGTGCGACCTCGTCGAACGGCCGGTCGGTCCAGGCGTTCCAGCGCCGTGCGGCCGCGGCCAGCCCGATGTTGCCCTCGGCGATGAGCTCGCGGGCCCCCAGTTCCTTCTTGTGGCGGCGCCGTACCAGATCCCGCGCCACCTCCACCACCAGGCCCAGATGGGCCTGCACCAGGCGCTCCACGGCCGCGCGGTCGCCGCGCTGGATCCGGTGGGCGAGGGCCTTCTGCTCCCCGTCGCGCAGGGCCCGCCGTCGGGGCACGTTGCGGACGTAACGGCTCAGTTCGGGGTTCTGCCTCAGTTCGGCTCTCCAGGGATCCTTGGCCACGGTTGCCCTTTCCTCTGGTCGCGCTCCGGGCGCGACGTTCGTGTCGCGTTCGTGTCGTGTGACTGCCGACATGGTCGTCCATGGAGGGGGACCGGAGCCATCGGGCCATCCCCCATCGGTGGCGGTGTTTTCGCCCACCAGCCCCCCCGGCCGTGGCGGCGGGGGTTGCTGAATCCGGAGTATTGTCTAGCTTTTGTCCTGGACAGAAAAACGCCCGGACCAGGAGACAGGAATCGTGACCGCCACCGACGGCCGTCTGGCCACCCACCCCGACGCCGGACCCTCGCCATGCGCATCGCCGTGATCGGCGCCGGCGTGTCCGGGCTGGTGAGCGCCTACCTGCTGCGCCGCTCCCACGAGGTGGTGCTGTTCGAGGCCGAGGAGCGCATCGGCGGCCACGTGCACACGGTGGACGTGAACGCGGAGGACGGGACCTGGGCCGTGGACACGGGCTTCATCGTCTTCAACCGGGGCAACTACCCGGGCTTCTGCCGCCTGCTCGAGCGGCTGGGCGTGGCGTCGCAGGCCAGCGACATGAGCTTCGCCGTCCGCGACGATCGCGACGGCACCGAGTACCGGGGTTCGAGCCTGGACACGCTCTTCGTGCAGCGGCGCAACCTGCTGCGGCCCCGGTTCTGGGGCATGGCGCGGGACATCCTGCGCTTCTTCCGCGAGGCGAGCACGCTGCTGGCGGCGGACGCGGAGCTGACGCTCGGCGAGTGGCTCGACGCGCGGCGCTACGGGCGCGCGTTCCAGGAACAGCACATCCTGCCCATGGGCGCCGCCCTGTGGTCCATGCCCCTGGACGACGTCCGCCGCTTCCCGGCCCGCCACTTCGCCGCCTTCCTGGCCAACCATCACATGCTGCAGGTCCGTGACCGTCCCGTCTGGCGGACGGTGCAGGGTGGCTCGCGCACCTACGTCGAGGCGCTGCTACGGGGCTGGCGCCACGAGGTCCGCACCGGCACACCCATCTCGCGGGTGGAGCGGCGGCCGGACCGTGTCCTGGTCACGCCGCTCGGTGGCAGCACCGAGACGTTCGACCACGTGGTCCTCGCCTGCCACAGCGACCAGGCCCTGGCCATGCTCGGCGACGCCACCGATCGCGAGCACGAGGTGCTCGGCGCCATCGGCTACCGCGACAACGACGTCGTGCTCCATGGCGATGCCGGTGCGGTGCTGCCGCGGCGGCGCAAGGCCTGGGCGAGCTGGAACTACCGGGTGGATGGAGGACCGCGTCCTCACGCTGCGGTCACCTACCACATGAACCGGCTGCAGGGCCTCGCCGCTCGCGATCCGTACTGCGTCTCGCTCAACGAGACCGCACGCCTCGACTCCGCGCGCATCCACGGGCGCTGGACCTACGCCCATCCCCAGTTCACCACCGCGGCCGTGGCCGCCCAGGCCCAGCATGCGGCGCTCAACGCCCAGGAGCGGACCAGCTACTGTGGCGCCTACTGGGGCTGGGGCTTCCACGAGGACGGGGTCCAGAGCGCCCTGAAGGTGGCCGCACGCTTCGGGGAGGTGCTCTGATGCTGCAGAGCGCGCTGTACACCGGCTGGGTCCGGCACCGCCGCCACTCCCCACGGCCCCACACCTTCCGCTACCGGCTGTTCATGGTCTACCTGGACCTCGAGGAGCTGCCGGAGGTCTTCCGCGGGCACCCGCTCTGGTCGCTGGATGGGCCGGCCGCGGTGCGGTTCGTGCGGTCCGACTACCTCGGCGATCCGACGCGGCCGCTGGCCAGCGAGGTCCGCGACCGGGTGGCGGCCGTCCTCGGCCGGCGCCCCGACGGTCCGGTGCGGCTGCTGACTCACCTGCGGACCTGGGGCGTCTGCTTCAATCCGGTGAGCTTCTACTACTGCTTCGACGACCGCGGCGAACTCGACGCCATCCTCGCCGAGGTCACCAACACGCCCTGGCACGAGCGGCATGGCTACGTCCTGGACGCCCGCGCGGGGCGGCGGGGACGGTCCTACCGTTTCGACCTGACCAAGCGGTTGCACGTCTCGCCCTTCTTCCCCATGGACCAGCGCTACGACTGGCAGTTCCGCGCGCCCGGCGCCGCGCTGGCCGTCCACATGAACAACCTCGAGCGCGGCGACCGCGTCTTCGACGCCACCCTGGTCCTGCGCCGCCGCGAACTGACGCCGCGGAGCATGACCGCGGTCCTGCTGCAGTATCCCGTGATGACCGCGCGCGTGATCGCCGCCATCCACTGGCAGGCGCTGCAGCTCTGGCTCAAGCGGGTGCCCTTCCACTCGCACCCGGCCAGGCTCGCCGCCCGCCGACAGGAGAGCCGACCATGAGCACCCATGCCACCACGAGTCGCCGCGACGGCGACCACCACCCGCACCTCTCCGCGCCCGCGATCCCGCGTCCGCTGGCCGCGATGGCCCGGCGACTGGTGGGCGCGGCGCTGCAGGGGCTGCGCGAGGGGCAGCTGACCGTCCGCGAGGCCGGCCGCGTCCGCACGTTCGGCGATCCGGGCGCTCCGGACGCGCTGCGCGCCGTCCTCACCGTCCATCACCCCGGCTTCTGGACCGCGGCCCTGGCCGGCGGGTCGGCCGGAGCGGCCGACGCCTACGCCGACGGGCAGTTCGACTGCGACGACCTGCCGGGCCTCTTCCGCATCCTCGCCCGCAATCAGGACGCCACCGAGCGGCTGCGTCGGGCCATGGGCCTGCTGTCGGGGCCAGCGCGCTGGCTGGGGCATCTGCGCAACCGCAACACGCGGGCCGGCAGCCGCCGCAACATCGCCGCCCATTACGACCTCAGCAACGCCTTCTTCTCGCTCTGGCTCGACCGCACGCTCACCTACTCGGCCGGCCTGTTCCCGGCCCCGCAGGCCGATCCGGCCGCCACGGCCGGCTTCGCCCTCGAGGACGCCAGCCTGGCCAAGTACGAGCGGATCTGCCGCGTGCTGGACCTCCAGCCCGACGACCACGTCCTGGAGATCGGCACCGGCTGGGGCGGCTTCGCCGTCTACGCCGCCCATCACGTCGGCTGCCGGGTGACCACGACCACCATCAGCGCCGAGCAGCACGCGGAGGCGGAGCGGAGAGTCCGCGCCGCGGGCCTGCAGGACCACGTCACCCTCCTGCGGCGAGACTACCGCGATCTGACCGGCACCTACGACAAGCTGGTCTCCATCGAGATGATCGAGGCGGTCGGGCACCGCTACCTGCCGGAGTTCTTCCGCGTCTGTACCGCCCGCCTGCGCCCCGGCGGCGCCATGCTCCTGCAGGCGATCCTCATCCAGGATCACCTCTACGACCGCGCTCGCCGCACCGTGGACGTGATCAAGCAGCAGATCTTTCCGGGCACGGACATCCCGTCGCGGGGCGCCATCGCGCGGGCCATCGCCCGTGCCGGCAGCGACCTGCAGCTCCAGGACGACTTCGACCTGACCCATGGCTACGCCGAGACCCTGCGCCACTGGCGCGAGCGCGCCGACGCGCAGGCCCGGCCCATCGCCGCCCTCGGGTTCGACGGGCGCTTCCGCCGGCTCTGGCGCTTCTACCTCGCCTACTGCGAGGGAGGCTTCCGGGAGCGCCGGATCATGGACGCGCAGCTGCTGCTGACTCGCGGTGGCGGTCACGACCGGCTGGACGGCGAGGGACCGTCGTCCCGTGCTCGCGCCCGCCGGCCGGACACCGGTGCGCCGGCGGCGGCGGTGCCCTCGCACCGGGGGTGGCCGCTATGACCGTGACGGTGGGCACCCTGCTGCTGGGCGGCCTGCTCGTCGCCGCGGCGCTGCAGTCCGTGCTATGGCTGGTCCAGCGGCGCACCGGCAACGCGGCCATCGTGGACGTGGGCTGGTCGGCGAGCCTCGGTCTCATGGGCGTGGGTTACGCGATCCTGGGACCGGGCGATCCCGTGGTCCGGGTCGTGGTCGGCGCCATGGCCGGCCTGTGGAGCCTGCGGCTGTCCTGGCACCTGCTGGCCGACCGCGTGCTGGGCCAGCCGGAAGAGGGGCGGTACGTGGAACTGCGGCGCCAGTGGGGCGAGGGCTTCCAGGCCCGGCTCTTCGGCTTCTACCAGGCGCAGGCCCTGCTGGCGGCATTCCTCTCGCTGCCCTTCGCCCTGGCGGTCTCGCGCTCGCAGGCCGGCTGGCTGGACGCGGCGGCGGCGACCATCTGGGTGGCGGGCTGGATCCTCGAGTCGGTGGCCGATCGGCAGCTCCACCGGTTCAAGCGCGATCCCCACCGCCGTGGTCAGGTCTGCCAGGACGGACTGTGGCGCTACTCGCGTCACCCCAACTACTTCGGCGAGTGGCTCATGTGGCTGGGCTTCGCCGTCCCGGCCCTCGGGGCCACGGCTGGCTGGCTCGGCCTGCTCGCCCCGGCCACCATGCTGCTGTTCATCCTGAAGATCACCGGCATCCCGCCCACGGAGGCGCAGGCGCTGCGCAGCCGGGGCGAGGCCTATCGCCGCTACCAGCGGACCACGAGCGCGTTCGTGCCGTGGCCGCCCCGACAGGAGAGTCCGTGATGTGGTACGAGGATCTGCTCGAGAAGGACATGGTGCCCACGCCGCTGCTGCGCCGGGGCATCCGCCGCCGGCTCTCCAGCCGGCTCCGTCAGGAGTACCGCGGGTCGCTCGAGGATCAGCACCGGCGGCTCATGTCGCTGGTGGCCGAACTGCGCGAGAGCCCCGTCGCCGTCCATACCGACAAGGCCAACGAGCAGCACTACGAGGTGCCGGCGGCGTTCTTCGAGCAGGTGCTCGGACGCCACTGCAAGTACTCGAGCGGCTACTGGGGACCGGGCGTGACCGACCTCGACCAGGCCGAGGAGGCCATGCTCGCCCTGACCTGCGATCGGGCCCGGATCGGCGATGGAAAGCGGCTGCTCGACCTGGGCTGCGGCTGGGGCGCGCTGACCCT
>JAASSM010000132.1 GCA_021767885.1 bacterium
ATCCGCCACCACGTTCCAGCGATCCAGGCTGCTCTCCGAGAGCGGCAGGCCGCGGGCCACCGACAGCGACCAGCGGCTGCCCTGGACCGGGCCGTGCAGGCCGTAGAGGGCGTTGTCGTGCACCATCGCGAGCGTGGGCTGCAACAGGCGGTTGCGGCGCTTGCTCTGCGGCACCAGGAAGCCCTGCGCATCGAAGTCGTAGATGGTGCGGTCGCTGTTGAGCACCTGCAGGTCCAGATCGACGCGACGGAAGGTGGACAGGGGGTAGCTGGCCCGGCCGAAGAAGCCGTAGTTCTTCTCCTTGAACAGGGTGTCGTCGGTGAGCAGCTCGCCCACGCTGGTGAGCACCGAGTTGTAGTAGTTGTTGTAGAGGAACGCCCCGAAGCTCAGGTCCAGGCGGCGCTTGAGGTAGGTGTAGGTGGCCGCCAGGTCGCTGTTGTCCACCGCGCCGTAGAAGTTCAGCAGCAGGTCGATGCGGCGGTCGCCCAGGTCGTCGGTCAGGGTGATGAGGTTGGCGAAGCCCAGGCCGCCGGCCTGGGTCCAGTAGACCGCGCCGCCGGCGCCGGCGCGCGAGGCGTCCACGCGGAAGCTGGGGTCGTAGTCCTCCACCAGGCCGATGCGGTCGGGATCGATGCGGACGGTGTCGGCGGGGCCGGCCCGGGTGATGACCTGCGGCGGGGCGGTGACCACCGGCCGCGGCGGCTCGCCGCCGGGCTCGCGGCGCGACCACGCCGCGCGGAACCGGTCGGCGGCGTAGAGGTCGTAGCCGGCGGCGTGGAAGGCGCTGAAGACCAGACGATCGCCCGCGGCGCTGTAGCTCAGGTGCTGGATGCCGCCCAGGACGTTGGTCAGACGCCGGTCGCCGGCCACCGCGGTGCCGGACGGGTCCAGGTGCACGAGGGCGAGGTTGTCGATGCCGTCGTGACCGTCCACCACCGCGAGGGTGCGCGGGCCGATCCAGACCGGATCGCGGCGCCGGTCCTCCGGCGCGTACAGGCGATGCCGCGCGCCGGCGCGCAGGTCGAGCAGGTCCACCGCCGGCGGCGGCGCGGTGCGGCTGGTGTCGCCGGCGGCCTCGCCCACGGGGTGGGCGTCCAGCAGGCGCTTGCGGCCGTCGGGCAGCAGCTCGAAGGTGAACTCCACGGCGGCCCGGGGATTGAAGCTGAACGCCAGGCGGGAGCCATCGGGCGACCACCGCGGCGTGCCCTCGTCGCCGGCGTCGTCGGTGACGCGCAGCAGGCGGGCCCCGTCGGGGAGGATCCGCGGCGCCTCGTGGGCCGGGGACACCACTCCCAGGCTGTCCAGGGCCCCCGGCGTCATCTCCAGCAGGTAGAGGTCGGTGCGGCCGCGGACCGTGCCCACCAGCGCCACCAGCCCGCCATCCGGCGACCACGCCGGGCTGGCCGCCACGTCCAGGCCCAGCTCCCAGCGGCGCGTCTCCTCGCCGGTCTCGATGTCCAGGGTGTGCAGGGTCTCGGTGTTGCCGCTCTTGGCCACCAGGATGATCTCGCGGCCGTCGGGCGACCAGTCCAGACCGCTGCGGAAGCTGTGGAAGCTCTCGAAGCGGCTGCTGCGCATGCTGCGGCCCAGGCGCCGGATCTCTCGCCCGTCGATGGCCGAGAGCAGGTACAGATCGATGAGGCCCTCGCGGTCGGTGAAGCAGACCAGCAGGTCGCCGTCGGGGTTGAGCGCGGGACGGCCATGGAAGCTGGCCCGGTCGCGGTCGCGTCCCGTCAACGGCCGGGCGATGTCCTCCATCTGCTCGAGATCGTTGTAGTGGGGCCAGTACCGGCGCCGCAGATGCTGCTGGTAGATCCGGTTGAAGCCCTCCATGTCCAGGCCGTAGACCAGGGCGAGGGCGCGCTCCACGCTGCGTACCCGGCCCACGGTGCGCCAGAACTCGTTGAGCATCTCCGGGCCGTGGCGCTCCGAGAGCAGGCGCATGGCGGCCTGCCCCTGCTTGTAGACCATGTAGCCGCCCACGTACTGCAGGGGCTGCAGGTAGTCGTTGATGGTGGCGTCGCGGATCACCATGTCCGCCTGCGGGTCCCAGCCCGAGCTGAGCCACTCGGCCACGCCCTCGGCGAACCACAGCGGGATGCGGAAGAAGGTGTTGCGGCCGAGGTCGGCGCTGCGCGCGCCGAACGCCATGTCGAACATGAAGACGTGTACCAGCTCGTGCCGGATCACGTGGACGAAGTCCTCGTGCGAGCCGTTGAAGGGCAGGACGATCCGGTTGCGGAACGGCTCGCTGAAGCCACCGGTGCCCTCGCCGATGAGCCAGGGCGCGATGTTGGTCTGGGCGAACTCCGCATGGCTGCTGTAGAGGATGAAGGGCACGCGGAAGGGCAGATCGCGGTCCAGGCGGTCGGCGTACTCCTTGTAGGCGCGCTCGGCGATGATGGCCGCACGCACGGCCAGCTCCTCGGCGCCGTCGTGGAAGTGCAGGTCGAAGTGCGGGGTGGTCAGCACCTGCCACTGCAGGTCGTGGGTCTGGACCTTGTTCTTGCCGTAGAGCTGGGCCGCAGCGGGCACCGGCGCGCTCGCCAGCGCCACCGCCAGCAGCAGGACGACCGGCGCGACCAGCCGGAGCGCCGGACGCGGAGCGGCCCCGGCCCGCCGCCGGACACGCCGGCCGCTAGTACTCGAAGCGGTACTTGAGATCGAGGTTGTACGTCGCATCGCCCTGGTACTCGTCGATCCGGCGGCGGATCTCCGTCTGCAAGAGCAGGTGATTGGTGATCTGGTACTCGATGAGGATGTCGCGGTCGTTCTGGTTCAGGCCCTGAGCATACTTGATGTAGAGGTCGGTGCCCACGTACTTGCCCACGCCGATGAGGGGTTCGAGGCCCGTGTTGCCGGCCTCCCGGCGGCGGATCTGGTCGATCTCGACGGTGTCGAAGAGGTCGATCTCGCGCGCGATCTCGCTCTCCAGGATGTTCAGGCCGGCGCCGATGGACGCGGTGGCCAGCGCGCCCTGGTCGCCCTGCTCGTCCGGGTAGGGCGAGAGCCCGAGCAACATGCGCTCGATGGCCTCGCGTGGGTACCCGCTCTCGCTGCTGTAGCTGATCTGCATGGCGCTGGCCGGGCCGGTGGCGTGGACGGTGATGCGCTCCACCACGCTGGTGCTCGAGGCCGGGTTCTGCAGCCGCACGCGGGTCTCGGCGTCGATGTCCACCCAGGGCACCACGCCCACGGCCTGGCTGAAGTCCAGGCGGCCGTCGCGCACCACGAACGTGTTGTGGAACACGGGCAGCCGGCCGGTGTCGATGTCCATGCCGCCGCGGAAGGTCAGGCCGTTCTCGTCGCGGATCAGGTTGACGTCCCCGGAGAGGTAGAGATCCATGGTGTTGTTGACGATGCGCGCCGCGCGCGGCGGGCCGGTGATGCGCAGGTCGGCCAGCCAGTCCGGCGCCACGGTGCCCAGGGTGGGATCGGGCGCGCCGGTGCCCGGATCGGAGAAGTTGCCGGTGTAGCGGCCCCGGATCAGGGTGTAATCGCCGCTGAACCGCGGGACCAGCGTGGAGTCCGGGCCCACCGGGACGCCGGTCAGGCGGCCGTTGTCCGTGCGGATCAGCGCGCGCAGGTCGGGGATGGACGCCACCAGGAAGCGGTCGGCCCGGAAGGTGATGTCCCACGTGGCCAGCTCCAGACCCGAGAAGGTCACCGTTCCCGCCCCGGCGAACGTGCCACGCAGTCCCTCCCGGCCGCGGATCTCCTGGACGATCAGCAGGTCGTCGCGGAAGACGCCCACCGCCTCGCAGTCGCGATAGATCTCCTCGTTGCCGCGCAGCACGAACCCCACGTCCGTCAGGCGGACCGACCCCTGGTAGCGCGGTCGGTTCAGCGGGCCGGAGATCAGCAGCTCGCCCTGGCCACGGCCCTCGACGCGGGTGAAGGCGTCGGTGGCGTGCAGCAGGGGCGCCAGGTCGCTCCCCTCGGGGATGGCCAGGCGGGCGTAGAACGGCCCGTCCGGCGGCGAGACCGGCTGGCTGAGCAGGTCGAAGCGCAGGGGGATCTCCAGGCGCCCCTCCAGCCGCAGCTGGTCCTGGTTGCCGCGCAGCTCCCCCAGGGCGAGCTGGCCCGCGTCGGCGCGGACCCGGCCCTCGAGCCGGTCCAGGTGCAGCCAGTGGAAGTGGAAGGGAGCGCTGTCGAGCCGGCCGGTGACCAGGGGCTCGGAGGTGGTGCCGCTCAGGTGGAGATCGCCCTCGACGCGGCCGGCCAGGCCCTCGAGGCCCTCGATGGCGAACTGCTCGAGGAACGCCCAGTCGCCCCCGCGCACGCCCAGGTCCAGGTCGAGTCTGGCGCGGGACCAGAAGTCCGCGAGCTGGTCCGCGTCGCTGGCGATGGTGCCGGTGGCCGTGGCGCGGCCCCACTCGCTGCCCACGTCCAGGGTGTCGATGGTCACCACGCCGCCGCGCAGCTCGGCGTCCACGGCCAAAGAGTCCACCCGGGCCAGCGGGAACGTGGCGTCGCGCAGCCCGCCGCGGATGCCCACGCGGGGATCGCTCGCGCTGCCGCCCAGGTCGATGGCGGCGGTGGCCCGGCCGCCGGTCCGCAGACGCTGCCGCAGCAGCGGATCGAGCAGGTTGAGGTCGAAATCCTCCACGTCCACGTGGCCATCGAGCCGATCCGCGGCCCGGGCATAGTCCACCACGGCCTCCAGGCTGCCCCGGTCCGACACCAGCCGCAGTCGCGGTAGCTGGACCAGCCCGGGCGCGAGGGTGGCGGCCACCGGCGCGGCGGTGCGCCAGGTGGCGCCGACGAACTCCAGCCGGGCGCGATCGATCTGCAGCGCGGCGCGGTCGCCGGTGAAGTCGGCCCGGCCATGCAGCGTGGTGACCGTGTCGCCTCGCACCGTGCGGAAGGAGTCCACCGCCACGCTGGTCGCGTCACCTCGCAGCCACAGCAGGTAATCGCCCAGCGGCACGCCGCCGGCGGTGAACCCGCCCCCGCCGAGGGCGGCGCTCACCTGCCAGTCCTCGCCCAGGACGCGCTCGCCCACCAGGGAGGCCTCGGTGGCCTCCGCGGTCATGGGCCCCAGGGCGAACCGGCGCAGCTGCACCGAACCGGCCACGCCCAGCCGGTCCACCGGACCGGAGACCGTGACCTGCCCGGAGGCCGCGCCCGTCAGCGCCGGCCACTCCCACTCCGCCGGCAGGTCGCGCAGATCGCCCACCTCGACGGCGAGGTCGCCGCCGAAGACCTCGGCGGCGTCCGCGCCGCCGGACAGCACGGCGTGGAGGCTGCCGCGCCAGAGTTCCACGTGGCGGAGCTGCAGCGAGTCCGGGGTGGCGCGGACGTGGACGCGGCTGGAGTCGAACGGCATGATCTCGATGCGGCCATCGCGCAGCTCGGCCTCCACGGTGGTCACCTCGTCGGCCGCCGTGTGGACGATCCGCAGCCGACCCCGCCCGGCGGTGAGGGGCAGATCGGCCGGATCCTGGTCCGGGATCAGCCCCTCCTTGATGTTCAGCCCCTCGCCCTCGCCCTCGATCACGATCACCTCGCCGGCGGGCACGCGCCCGTCCACCTGCAGGCGGCCGTCGAACCGGGCCCCGCCGACGCCGCCACGCACGCGCGGGAACTCCGCCACGTCTCCGGTCACCGTCCCCGCCAGCTCCAGATCCTCGAGCTCCCAGTCCTCGAAGCGGCCGGTGAAGCGCCCCCCGAACCAGACGGTGTCCGCCCGCGCGGCGATCTCGCACTCGATGGTGCCCTGCGCGGCGAAGTCCAGATCCAGGCGCACCAGCTCGTTGACCTCGAACACGGAGAGGCCCTCGCCGGCGGCGCGCAGGGCGAGGTCGTCGTTGGCATAGCGCCCGGCGACCTGGACCCGGCCGTCGTTCCACAGCGCCGACACGTCCTCGATGCGCAGGGTGTCCCGGGCCACCGAGACCGCACCGTAGACCTGGTCGAACCGGGCGCTGCGCGTCTCCCAGTCCAGGGTGGCGCTGCGCGTGACCACGCGGGCCTCGGCGTCGGCCGCCTGCAGGCTGCCGCGCCAGCTCAGGCCACTGATCCGCTCGGCGAGCTGG
>JAASSM010000133.1 GCA_021767885.1 bacterium
GACCGCCTGTACGAGCCCCGCAAGTGGCTGGACCGGGTACAGGAGCGCCTCGAACCCGGTGGTCTGCTGGTGATCACCTCGCCCTACACCTGGCTCGAGGAGTTCACCCCGCGGGAGAAGTGGCTCGGGGGGATGAAGGTGGACGGCGAGAACGTCACCACCCTCGACGGCCTGCGCGCGGTCCTCGAGCCGAACTTCACCGCCGTCGGCGAACCCCGCGACGTGGAGTTCGTGATCCGCGAGACCGCCCGCAAGTTCCAGCACACGGTGGCCCAGCTCACCGTGTGGCGCCGGCGAGCCTGATGCCCAACACGCCGTCAGCGGGCCGAGGCGGCGTCCCGAACGCCCGGTGGTCGCCCCCGCGATCACCGGGCGCTGCCGTTTGCAGTGCAATTTTCCCACCCATGTGCTAAAATCAGACGAGAATCCGCGGCGTAATCAGGAATCGTATCGAGGGAGAGATCTCGTGTCCGCACGGTCCCAGACGACGGTTCACGGCCCCACGGGCGCGGCCCACCCGGTGCGTGGACACGGCCCGCGGTGCCCGAGCCGCACCGCCGTCCGCATCCTCATCGGTGGCCTGCTGGTGGCCGCCCTGCTCGCCGCGCCGGCGCCGGCGGCCCTGGACATCGACTTCGAGCAGCCGTACTACCATCATCCCGGCCAGCAGGTCTGGGACAGCTCGCTGGTCCATGACGGCGAGCAGTTCCATCTCTTCTACCACGCCATCCCGCTCGACCAGCCGATCCCCGCCGCCGCCGATCACATCTGGCGGACGAGCACCGTCGACCTGATCCACTGGAGCGAGCCACAGGTGGTCCTCTCCATCTCCGACGCGGCCTTCGAGCGCGAGGCGGTCTGGGCGCCGGACGTGGTCCACGATCCGGACACCGGCCGCTGGTGGATGGCATACACCGGCGTGGACACCCTCATGAACCAGCGGATCGGCATGGCGTGGTCGTCGGACCTGGTCACCTGGCAGAAGATCGCGGGCAACCCGGTGGTCGAGCCCGACCCGGCCGTGTTCGCGTACGACACCGCCAGCGGCTGGGCCGACTGCCGCGATCCGTTCCTCCACCGCGACGAGGCGGGATGGCACCTGCTGACCACCAACCGGGTGAACGGAGAGATCCCCTGGCAGGGCGCCGTGGGCCACGCCACCTCCGCCGATCTGGAGCACTGGAGCCCGCTGGACGTGCTGCTGGTCAACGACGGCGGCGACCCCACCAACATCCTGGAGAGCCCGGGCTACATCGTCCGCGAGGGCACCCATCATCTGTTCTTCCACGAGCAGGACATCCACGGCATCAAGCACATGTCCACCACCGACCCCGGCAGCTGGACCTTCGCCAACGCTGCCTGGATCGCCCTGGGCATCGCGCCGGCGGTCACGTCGGTGGACGGTGGCCAGACGCATCACATCGTGCGCATCGGTCACTTCCAGGACGCCGCGCAGGCGGGCGTGGCCTTCGTCGCCCACGTCGACACGCTGGAGTTCCTGCCCGGCGACCCCCACCCCCAGCCGCAGGGTCGTCAGCCGCTGTCGAAGTGGTTCGCCGCCTGGAACGGCCAGGGCACGGCGGCCGCCCCCACCTACGGCGACAACCAGCTGCGACGCGGCCTGCCCCCCGTCGGCCTGGAGGGCACCGGCTACTACAGCTCCGCGGAGTTCTTCCAGGGACCGCTGGGCGGGGGCATCCCGGGCCACACCGTGGGCGACGTGGCCACCGCCTGGCTCTTCACGCCGTCCTTCACCATCAGCGAGCCGTGGATCACCATGCTCGCCGGCGGCACGCAGGATCCGGAGCACTGCTACGTGGCCCTGTTCGATGCGGCCAGCGACAGCCTGCTGCGCCGCGAGAGCGGCGAGGACCAGACCAGCCTGACGCGCCGCTGGTGGGACGTGAGCGACCTGATCGGCCGCGAGGTGTACCTGCGCATCGAGGACAGCAGCCCGTCCGGCCAGATCATGGTGGACGACATCCGCGAGACGGCCACCGGATCGACCACCGGCGTGGTCGCCGGTCCCGGCGAGACGGCCGGGCCGGGCGACCCCGGACACGCCACCGGTCTGACCGACCGCGGCGCCGGCCCCAACCCCGCCAACCCGGGCACCACCCTGCGGTGCGAGCTCGCGCGGCCGGCGCCGCTACGCGTGCGCATCTTCGACCTGCGGGGGCGCGAGATCTGGGACTCCGGGCTGCACGCCGGCGTGGCGGGGATCAACCGCATCACCTGGCAGGGCCAGCGTGGCGACGGGCGCCTGGCGCCGGGTGGCGTCTATCTCTACCGCTGGGAGGTGTCGGGCCGGCCGGCCCCGGGCGGCAAGTTGACCCTAGCGCCCTGACCGCCCCGGCAGGCTCCGCCACAGCAGCACGAGGAAGACGCCCAGGCTCACTCCCCAGCCCACGTGCGCCACGGCCCAGATCCCGTACCGCAGGACGTGCGAGCCGCCCATCACCGCGGCGTCGATCACGGCGAGGTCGCGCTCGCCCGCGCGCGCCAGCAGCAGGAAATGGTAGCCCTTGTAGACCTGCAGGGCGATGCTCGCCACCGCGAAGGGCAGGTACCCCAGGAGCAACCAGCGTAGCGCCCCGGGCCCGAGTTCGCGGCCGCCGACCTTGCGGGCGAGGACGAGGGCGCCCGCCAGGGCCAGCGGCAGGAAGACCCCCATGGTGAAGATGTGCCCGTGGGTCATGGCCAGCCGGTAGACCGACTCGATGCGCACCCCGGCCGGCGCGTCCGCGTAGGGCAGCTTCTTGGTGGACTCCTGGTAGGAGATGCCCACGAGCAGACCCACGATGGCCAGCGCGATGGCGTAGCGGATCAGGATGCGGATGGCACGCTGGTAGTGCGACGGCAGGGCGCTGACCGCCTGCGTCGAGCCCGCGTCCTGCGGCCCGGTCATGGCGACGCCTCCTCGGTGCGGTCGGTCTGGATCATGGCCTGGTAGAACACGCCCCGGGCCTGGAACACCCCGCCCTGGGGCACCCAGCCCCGGGCGAGCAGCTTGTTGACCTCCTCCTCGAAGCTGGTGAGGTACTCGGCGTAGACCACGGTGTAGCGCATGGACGGGCTCCTGGACCGGGAGATGGCGGCGAACTGCAACGGGGCCGCGAGCCCGAACGGGCCACGCCACCGGGGAACGCTCATGCTAACCAAACGCCCCCGGCCGGTAAACACCCCAGTCTCATCGCATGCCGGTCTTGCCGCCCGCGCGGCCCGGTTCGATCTTGTCGCGGGTCGATGCCGGTATCCGCGGTCGCGCGCCGCCAGACACGTCAGGAGCCTCGCATGTCCCCGGAGAATCCCGCCCCGCTCGTGGGCCTCATCATGGGCAGCACCTCGGACTGGCCCACCCTGCGCCACGCCGCGGAGCTGCTCGCGCAGTTCCAGGTCCCTCACGAGGCCCGCGTGGTCTCCGCGCACCGCACCCCCGAGGTCATGCGCCAGTACGCCCTGGAGGCGGAGGAGCGTGGCCTGCGGGTGATCATCGCCGGCGCCGGCGGCGCCGCCCACCTGCCCGGCATGGTGGCCGCCCAGACCACCGTCCCGGTGCTCGGCGTGCCCATCGAGAGCCGCGTCCTGCGCGGCGTGGATTCCCTGCTGTCCATCGTCCAGATGCCCGCCGGGGTGCCGGTGGGCACCCTGGCCATCGGGGAGGCCGGCGCCCGCAACGCCGCCCTGCTCGCCGTGGGCATGCTGGCGGCCACGGACGCCGACCTGCGCACGCGCCTGCGCGAGTTCCGGGCCGCCCAGACGGCGAAGGTCATGGAGGCGGAGCTGTCGTGAACCGCGTCATCCAGCCCGGCGCCACGCTGGGGGTCCTGGGCGGAGGCCAGCTCGGCCGCATGTTCACCATGGCCGCCCGCCGCATGGGCTACCGTGTCACCGTCTTCGCTCCCCAGGACGACACGCCCGCCGGCCAGATCGCCTTCCGCGAGATCCGCGCCCCCTATGACGACCTCGACGCGGTGCGCGACTTCGCGCGCGGCGTGGACGTGGTGACCTTCGAGTTCGAGAACGTCCCCACGGCCACCGCCGAGGCCGCGGCCGAGATGGCGCCCGTGCGGCCGGCGGGATCGTTGCTGCACACCACGCAGCAGCGACGCCGGGAGAAGGAGGCCTTGCGCGCGGCCGGCGTCCCCACCGTCCGCTTCGCCTGCGCCGGGACGGCCGAGGAGCTCGCGCGCGGCGTGGCCGAGGTGGGCTGCCCCGCCATCCTCAAGACCGCCGCCTGGGGCTACGACGGCAAGGGCCAGCGCCGGATCCAGCGCCCGGAACAGGCCGATGCCGCCTGGCGCGAGCTCGGCGAACCCGAGGTGGTGATCGAGGCCGTGGCGGCGTTCGAGCGCGAGATCTCCGTGGTGGGAGCCCGCGGCCTCGACGGCGAGGTGGCCCTCTACGATCCCATCGCCAACCGGCATGCCAACCACATCCTCGACGTGTCGGTCTGCCCGGCGGACATCCCGCCGCCGGTGCGCCACCGGGCGCTGGAGATCACCCGTACCCTGCTGCAGCGCTGGGAGGTGGTCGGGGTGATGTGCGTGGAGATGTTCCTGTTGCCGGACGGCGAGCTGCTGGTCAACGAGGTGGCCCCACGCCCCCACAACTCCGGCCACCTGACCATCGACGCCCACGCCTGCAGCCAGTTCGAGCAGCAGGTGCGGGCCGTGTGCGGGCTGCCGCTCGGGGCCACCGCCGCCTTCGCGCCCGCCGCGGCCATGGCCAACCTGCTCGGCGACCTCTGGCTGGCCGGTCCTCCGGACTGGGCCGCCGCCTGCGCCCTGCCCGGCGTCAAGCTGCACCTCTATGGCAAGTCCGAGGCCCGCCCCGGTCGCAAGATGGGCCACCTCACGGCCCTGGAGAGCGGCCCGGCCGCGGCCACCCAGGTGGTCCTGGCGGCGCGGGATGCGGCCACGCACGGTCACGCGTAACGTGACCGCTCGCGACCACCGATCCGAGCCCGAGGAGGCCACGTCATGATCCGAGCCTTCGCTGCCAGCGCCGCCGGCGCCCCCCTGCAGCCCTTCGAGTACGAGCCCGGCCCCCTGGCCGCCGATCAGGTGGAGGTCGCGGTCATCAGCTGCGGCATCTGCCATTCCGACCTCTCCATGCTCGACAACGAGTGGGGCATGGCGGCCTATCCCCTGGTGCCCGGCCACGAGGTGATCGGCAAGGTGACCGCCGTGGGCGACCGCGTCACCAACGTCAAGGTGGGCCAGACCGTGGGCGTGGGCTGGTTCTCCGGCAGCTGCCAGACCTGCACCCAGTGCCTGGGCGGCGATCACAACCTCTGCAACCAGCGCGAGCAGACCATCGTCGGCCGCCACGGCGGCTTCGCCGAGGCCGTGCGCGCGCAGGCGAGCTGGACCTTCCCCCTGCCCGACGCCCTGGACCCGCTGAAGGCCGGCCCCCTCTTCTGCGGTGGCGCGACGGTCTTCACGCCCTTCGCGGAGTTCGACATCGCGCCCACCGACCGCGTCGGCGTGATCGGCATCGGCGGTCTCGGCCACCTGGCCATCCAGTTCGCCCGCCACTGGGGCTGCGAGGTGACCGCGTTCACCTCCAGCGAGGGCAAGGCCACCGAGGCCCGGCAGCTCGGCGCGCACCACGTCATCGACTCCCGCGACGGCGCCCAGCTCGAGGAGGCCGTCGGCAGCTTCGACCTGATCATCTCCACGGTGAACGTGAGCCTGGACTGGATGGCGTACCTGAACGCCCTGGCCCCCAGGGGCCGCCTGCACCTGGTGGGTGCCGCCCTGGAGCCGGTGCCCGTACCGGCGTTCGGCCTGATCGGCGGCCAGAAGACCGTCTCCGGCTCGCCCATGGCCTCGCCCCGCAACGTGATCGCCATGCTGGAGTTCTGCGCCCGGCATGACATCGCGCCGGTGACCGAGGTCTTCCCCATGAGCCGGGTCAACGAGGCCCTCGACCACCTGCGAGCTGGCAAGGCCCGCTACCGCGTCGTCCTCCAGGGCGACTTCTAGAGCGCGCCCC
>JAASSM010000134.1 GCA_021767885.1 bacterium
AGGAGTGGCGCAGGGTGTGGCAGGTCACCCGCTTGACCACGCCGGCGCGGCGAGCGGCGTCGGTGACCTGGCGCTGGACGGCGGACGGGTGCAGGTGATGGCGGCGGCGCGCGCCAGTCTCCTCGGGGTGGTAGATCCGGGTGGCGGGGAAGACCCACTGCCAGCGCCACTCGCGGCCGGCTCCGGGGTACTTGTCGGCCAGCGAGCGGGGCAGCTCCACCCAGCCTGCGCCCTCCTTGCAGTCGATCACGTGCTTCTGACGCATGCGCTCGAGGTGCTTCCCCAGCGGGGACACCAGCTGCCGCGGCAGCATGGTCACGCGGTCGCGCTGGCCCTTGCCGCGGCGGACGGTCACCTCGCAGCGGCCGAGGTCCAGGTCCTGGGTGCGCAGGCGCAGGCCCTCCATCAGGCGCAGCCCCGAGCCGTAGAGCAACCTGGCCACCAGGCCGCTCAGGCCGGCGATGCGGTCGAGCACGGCCTGGACCTCGGCCACGGTCAGGACGGTGGGCAGCCGGGCGGGGCGCTTGGCGCGGATGAGGTCGTCCAGCCAGGGGAGGTCCGTGCCCAGGACCTCGCGGTAGAGGAAGAGCAGGGCGCTGAGAGCCTGGTTCTGGGTGGAGGCGCTCACGCACCGGCCGGTGGCCAGGTGGGTGAGGTAGGCGGTCACCTCGCGGGCGCCCAGCACCGACGGGTGGCGCTTGCCGTGGAAGAGGATGAAGCGGCGGATCCAGGTGACGTAGGCCTTCTCGGTGCTCGGGCTGTAGTGCTTCAGGCGGATCCGCTGGCGGACCTGATCGAGCAGGGCGGACATGGCATGGCGGCTCCCACCGGGAGGAGGTGTGGCCGCCGGGGAGCAAGGGCGGGGCCCGTCGCGCGGGGACGCGCGGGACGCGCTAGTCGAAGAGGTCGGGGCGGGCGTAGTGGCCGGTCACGTCGAGGTCGAACTTGCCGCGGGTGATCAGGCGCAGGTCGAGGTCGGCCACCAGGATGGTGGACTCGTCGTACACCGGGCCGGCGAGGACGCGTCCGAAGGGGTCCACCATGCAGCTGCCGCCGCGGATCATCGCCGCATCGGGCTGGTCGCCCTGCGGACAGCGGTAGTCGTCCGGATAATCGCGGCGGCGGGCGTGCTGGCACGCCGACAGCACGAAGCAGCGGCCCTCCACGGCGACGTGGCGCATGGTGTGCTGCCATGTGTCGCGGTCGTCCACGGTGGGGGCGCAGTAGAGGGCGACGTGGTCGCGGTACAGGCGCAGGCGGAGCTGGGGGAGGTAGTTCTCCCAGCAGATGGCCGTGGCCACGCGGCCGACGCGGGTCTCCACGGCGCGCAGGCCGCGGTCGTCGCCGAAGCCCCAGATCACGCGCTCCATGGCCGTGGGCATAACCTTGCGGTGGTGGTTGCAGAGGCCGGAGGGATCCAGCGTCAGGGCGGCGCAGTAGAGGGTGCCGCCGGGGTCGCGCTCCACGGCGCCGAGGACCGCGGTGAGCTTCAACTCGCGGACCACGCCCAGGAGCTGGTCCAGCTCGGGCCCGGGGATGCGCAGGGCGCCGTCGTGGTAGCGCTGGAACCAGGCGCGGCCCTCCTCGCTGCGCGAGCCCACGGTGACGCCGAAGTCCGCGCCCTTGGGATAGCCGCCGAGGAAGGCCTCGGGGAAGACCACCAGGCGGGCGCCGCGGGCGTGGGCCTGGCGCAGGAGCGACTCGGCGCGCTCGAGGGTGGCGGGCAGATCGAACGCCGCGGGGGCGTCCTGGATCACGGCGGCGGTGAGCATGGAAGCCTCCGGCAGGGAAGAGAGGGGCGCCCGCGGCTCGGCACGCGCGCGACGGACGACCACGCATGAGGGCGCCCGCCCCGCGATCAGACGGGATGGGCGCCCCCGGGTCAAGCGGCATCGGGCCCGTGCATCGCGCGGGCGCCAGCGGCCGGCGGCTCAGTCCACCAGCGTGACCTTGCAGCTCGCCGCCCCGGTGCCGGCGCGGACGCGCACCAGGTAGACGCCGGCCGCCACGGGCCGGCCGCCGGTGTCCCGTCCATCCCAGGCGAGGCGGTGCGCGCCGGCGGGGCGCCAGGTGTGGCGCAGGAGCTCGGCGACGCGGCGGCCGGCGGGGTCGTGGACGGTGACGGTGACCGGGCCGGCGGCGGTCAGGCGGAAGACCACCTCGGCCCGCGGGTTGAACGGGTTGGGTTGCACCGAGAGGGCGGCGATGCGCGCGGCCGGCGGGATGTCCGCCGCGCCGGAGACCTCGCGGGCCGCCCAGCCCACCAGGCGGCGGACCAGCTCCCGGTTGGTCGCCGTCTCGCTCTCGAAGAGATCGAGGCTGGCCAGGCCCAGGGCGCGGCCCAGGCCCACGTCGCCGCCGACCACCACCGCCGGCTGGCTGCCCGGCGGGAAGACGCCGTCGTCGGTGAACGCGTCGGGGCCGGCGCGCAGGATGGTCTGCGGGGCCCAGGCGTCCACCGCGCCGCAGCGCACCCCGCCGGCGGGCAGCAGGCCGTCCAGGAGGTCGAGGGCGTCGGGGTGTCCGCCCGCGGTGATCAGCCAGGGCAGCTCGGGCGCGAGGTTGCAATGGACCGGATCGATCACCCAGGCCTCGTCGTGGAAGGTCCAGCCCTGCCAGGTCTGGTCCCTCGCGGCGCGGTCGGCCACCGGAGGGACGGCCCCGGTGATGGTGGGGCCGGTGGTCGCGGTGGGGTACCGCTGGCGGATCACGCCGTACTCCACCACCTGCAGCGGGCTGCTCGCCGGGCCCAGGTCCGCCAGGGGCGGGGCCGGGTCGGGGGCGGGCCAGTCCACCGGCGCGGCGGCGCCGGCGGGGATGCCGGTGACCCAGAACCACAGCGTGCGGCTGCAGACCGACGGGCTGGGCGTGGTGGCCAGGGGCAGCAGGGCGTCGCAGGCGGCGGTGCCCACGCGGTAGAGCGCGGTCCACTGGCCGCGGCCGCTGGCGGCGGCCAGGACACGGTCGGCCCAGCGGTAGCGGCCCTGGAACTCCGCGAGCTGGGCCGCGCTCATGCCCCCGCGGGCGCCGCCCGCGGCGATGGCGCCGGCCAGGGTCGCGGCGGCCTGGTCACGGGAGAGGACGGCGGCCGGCGGGCTCGCCGTCTCGGCGCCCGCCGCCAGGTCGCCCGCGGACGCCAGCTCCCAGCGGTCGCCGCCCAGGTGCCGGGCCAGGTGCAGCTCGCGGAGCGGGTGGGCCGAGCGGCTGACCAGCGTCAGGGATGCGGCCCCGTCCGCGCCGCCACGGACCTCCAGCAGCGGGTGCGGGGGCGAGAGCGCGCCCTCGTAGGCCAGCCGCGTGGTGGCGCCGGCGGCCACGGCCACGCCGCGCCAGGTGGCCACCGTGCCGCCGGCCTGTTGCTGCTCGTCGCAGGCAGGATCGGCGTAGGTCAGGGCGCCGGGCAGGGCGACGCGGACCTCGCAGGTCAGATCCACGGGGGCGGTGAGGTCGATGATGGGCTTGAGCGCGAACTCCACCTCCGGCTGCCGGACGTAATAGTGGGCCCCGCCGGCGGCGAGGTAGGCGTCGAGCACGGCGAGGTCGCCGGTGGTGTAGCGGGGCATGTCGCCGCAGAAGAGCTGGAAGGTGTTGTCGTAGAGCCGCAGGACCACGTCGTGGGCGGCGAGACGGTCGGTGGTCAGCACCTGCGGGCCAGTGCCCAGGGTCCAGCTCGTGAGCTCCGGCTCCCAGCTGCTGTAGCGGATCTCCCACGCCCCGGGCGCGGGGTCCTCCACGTGGAAGTGGCCGCGGAAGTGGCCGCAGACCCGCTCGCCGTCCGGGCCGTACACGGAGATGAAGGGATACTGGATGAGGTCCGGTGAGCAGCCGAAGCGGCCGTAGAGCACCGCCGCGCCGGCGGGGACGGCGATGGTGATCGTGGTATCCAGATAGGCCACGCCGGTGGAGAGGACCTCCTCGATGGGGAAGTCGGCGGCGGTCAGGGCGGTGACGGTGCAGTCGGGCCAGCGGGCGGCGAGGTCGTCCGTGGGGGGATGGCCGTGGATCTGGTCGACCAGGACGGCGGGGCCGGCGGCTGCGGGTGCGGGGGCCAGCAGGAGGACCGGCAGCAGGATCATGAGGGCGAGCAGGGGATGCCAGGGGAGCGGGGGACGGGATGGGCGGGCGAACGGGAACATGACCGGCACCTCCTGGGCGTGGGGGCGGTCGTGGACGCACCGGCCGCCGCCGCGGGGCGATGGCCGGGCGATGAACGTGCATGATCATGATACACCCGCGAGGGACCCGTGCCCAGGGGGAGCCGGGCTCCACGCCCGTCAGGGCGCCTCGGCCCAGCCCACCGCCTGTTGCGAGCCGTGGGTGATCGACGCCGGCCACTGGTCGGGCGGGATCTCGCGGACGGTGCCGTCGCGGCGCTCGGCGAAGCTCACGGGCTGGCCGCGCTCGTACACCACCACCGCGCGCAGCTCGCCGTCCGGGTCGAACAGCTCCCAGCGGCCGTGCCAGAAGCCGTGCTCCCAGGGGCCGCGGCGCTCGAGGGTGCCGTCGTCCAGGCGCCAGACGCTCTGCAGGCCGTGGTAGCGGCCCTCGGCGTCCACCGGCACCTCCATCACCGTCCGGCCCTGGTAGGTCTGGATCTCCCAGCGCTGCAGATCCCCGGCGGCGTCCTCGCGGTACTCGGTCGCCAGGGCCATGTCGCCCTGGACGCGGTCGATCACCAGCATCGCCGAGCCGCCCACCGCGATCGCCGCGAGCACCAGGTAGGCCAGGAGCAGACCGGCGGTGGCGCCGGGCGAGGCGGGCACCGCGCTCACCCGCTGCCAGACCTCGTGCAGGCGCTGGGCCACCAGCTTCGGCTGGTCGCCCTGGCGGTCGAGGCGGGCGCGCAGTTCGGGCAGGGCGCGGGCGAGGAAGGCGTCGGGCACCGAGCCGTCGGCGGGCCGCTCGCCGGTGGACTGTCCGCACAGGCCGTGGGCCACGTGGGCGGTGACGTATCCCGCATGCACTCCCAGCAGCAGCAGCACGGCGAAGATGCCCAGGAACCAGGACTGCAGCGCCAGCGCGATGGCGGCCAGGCCGAGCAGGGTGAGCACCTTGAAGACCACCTCCACCACCGGGTGGCGGGAGAAGACCAGGTGGTTGAAGAGATGGCCGCCATCGAGGGGGAAGACCGGCAGCAGGTTGAAGCCGTTGATGAACAGGAAGGCGGCAGCGGCCATGGTGGCCAGCTCGTCGCCCGTGCGCAGGGCGTACCAGCCCACGGCCAGGCCGATGAGCAGCCCCGGCGCCGGGCCCAGGAGCGAGACCACGGCCTTGCGCGCGGCCCGGGGCTCGATCTCGCGGCCGCTCACCGCGGCGCCCAGCAAGGGGATGAAGAACATCTTCACGTCGCGGTAGCCGAAGAGCTTCATGCCCGCCGCATGGCCCAGCTCGTGGATCACCAGCACGCCGATCACCACGGCGATGCCCACTGGCGTGTAGTGGAACAGCCCCAGCGCGGCGAAGATGGCCAGGGTGATCACCAGGGTCACCAGGCTCTTGAGCAGGCTGCGGCGAGGATTGGCGATGGCGTCCAGTTCCGCGCGGACCTGGTCGGTGAAGGTGTCGCCGGCCTCGCTGGCCGTGGCGGGGGGCGTGGTGTCGGTCATGGAGCACCATCCTGGTCGGGATGCGGTCCGGTCATACGTCCGAGCATACGGCCTCGAGCCTAGCCCATGCTGGCGGGAAGGTCCATGGCTGGCGGGTGCCTGGCTGGCGGGGCGCGGGTGCGGGGATCGCCACCGGGCGGTGCGCGTGCCCTGGAACCGCTACTTCACCAGGGTCAGGGCCGCGCTCGCCGTGGCGCCGGGCACGCGGACGCGCGCCAGGTAGCGTCCGGCGCCCGCCGGCCGCCCGGCGGTGTCGCGACCGTCCCAGCGCACGGTCAGCGGACCGGCCGCCTGGCGGCCGTCCACCAGGAGGCGCACCAGACGTCCGCGCACGTCGAACACGGCCACCTGCACCGGCCCCGGCCGCGGCACCGAGACGTGCAGCGTG
>JAASSM010000135.1 GCA_021767885.1 bacterium
CCTGGCCAACCTGCAGGCGGTGGAGGATCTGCCGGAGACCATCGAGACCTGGTACCTGCGCCTGCCGCACCTGCCCAAGATCCCGGAGATCGTCCGGCTCAGCGGCGTGAGCCTCAACAGCGAGACCGAGGTGATCCTGGCGCTGAACGAGGAGGCCGGCCGCCAGGGCCTCATCCACCGCATCATCGTGATGATCGAGCTGGGCGACCTGCGCGAGGGCGTGCTGCCCGGCTCGCTGATGACGTTCTACGAGCGGATCTTCGAGCTGCCGAACATCGAGGTCCTGGGCATCGGCAGCAACCTCGGCTGCCTGTCGGGCTCGGTCCCGTCGGTGGAGCAGTTCTCCCAGCTCGCGCTCTTCCACGAGCTGCTGGAGCTGAAGTTCGGCCGCAAGCTGCCCATGATCTCCGCCGGCACCAGCGCCGTGCTGCCCCTGCTGCGCGACGGCAACGTGCCGCGGTCGATCAACCACTTCCGCATCGGCGAGAGCGTGTTCCTGGGCACCGACCTGGTCCATGGCGGCACGCTGGCCGGCCTCAGGGACGACGCCATCACCCTGGACGTGGAGATCGTCGAGCTCAAGGAGAAGAGCCTGGTGCCGGTGGGCGAGACCGCCGACGTCGCGCCCTTCGAGGAGCTGGGCAACGACCTGGACACCGAGCCGGGCCAGCGGGGCTACCGCGCGGTGGTCACCGTGGGCCAGCTCGACACCGAGGTGGGCGGCCTCGAGCCGCTGGACCCGCGCTACGCCATCGTGGGTGCCAGCAGCGACCTCGCCGTGGTCCACGTCGCCGACAACCCCGAGGACCTCAAGGTGGGCGACGTGATCAAGTTCCGGCCCAGCTACGGCGCCCTGGTGCGGCTGATGCTCGGCCGCTACATCGACAAGGTGGTGGTCCCGGACCTGGATACGTTCCGCAAGCAGCTCGCCGGCCTGGACAACAGCATCGAGCTGCCGCCCATCCTGGACAACCTCGAGGAAGAGGGCTGACCGGTCGGGGCGGCGCCGCGACCGCGTGGCGCCGCCCGTCCCCCCGGCCACCCCGCCCCGCGTCCCGCATCCCTTTATCCTGGCATCCCGCCCCTCCGCCCCCTAGAATGGCGGGTTCCACCGTCGCGACCACTTCCGCCGTCAGGAGGCCGCCGTGGCCAGAGCCAAGTTCCCCGGATACTTCTGGGCCGCCAATACCATGGAGATCTTCGAGCGCATGGGCTGGTACGGCTTCTACGCCGTCAGCAGCCTGTACCTCACCGGCGCGGTGGCCGACGGCGGCCTGGGCCTCAGCAGCGAGGACCGCGGCGTGATCCAGGGGCTGGCCACCTTCTTCCTGTATCTCTTCCCGGCGGTCTTCGGCGCCCTCGCCGACCGCTACGGCTACCGCAGCATGTTCCTGGCCTCCTGCGCGGTGATGGTGCCCGGTTACCTGATCCTGGGCATCCCCCAGGGCTTCTGGGGCTTCCTGGCGGTGTACTTCCTGGTGGCCGTGGGCCACGGCATGTTCAAGCCGGTGGTGATCAGCTCGGTGGCCAAGGCCACCACCGAGGAGACCGGGAGCATGGGCTTCGGGATCTTCTACATGATGGTGAACGTGGGCGGCTTCCTGGGCCCCATCGTGGCGGGGATCGTCCGCGGCTGGGACTGGAACTACGTCTTCTACGCCTCGGCCGGCTGGATCCTGGTCATGGGCGTCGTGGCCCTGATCTTCTATCGCGAGCCGCCCCGCGACGAGGACGCGGAGGGCCGGCGCTCGCTGGCCGAGGTCTTCCGCGGCATGATCGCCGTGGTGGGCAACGGCCGCTTCTTCGTGCTCATCGCCGGCATCCTGGTGCTGCTGGTCATGGGCTCGAAGTGGCTGCCGCCGGAGATCTACCTGCCCGCCGCCGGCGGCTGGCTGCTGCTGAACCTGCTGGTGGACATCCCCCTGCGCGCCATGGCCCGCAAGCCGGCCCGGCCGCAGACCGGCGCGGCCACGGCCCCGGCGGCGGTGCCCGTGGCGGCTGCCGAGCGCTCCTGGCTGCTGCAGCCCATGCAGGTGGGCGAGGGCCGGTACCTGGTCTTCCTGGTGCTGATGTCGTTCTTCTGGATCAGCTTCAACCAGATCTTCATGACCCTGCCGGAGTACATCCGCGACTACGCCGACACCACCGACCTCATCCGCTCCCTCGGCCCGGCCGCCGGCGCCATCGCCGGCTTCTTCTCCAGCCTGGGCCTGGACACCTCCGAGTGGGGCCGCGCCGTGCTGCAGCATGGCCAGGTCAAGCCCGAGCACCTGATCAACCTGAACGCCCTGGGCATCATCGTGGGCCAGGTGGGCATCAGCTACGTGGCCAGCCGCTTCAGCCCGTTGACCACCATCATCGCCGGCACCCTGGTGACCGTGCTCAGCTTCCTGCTCTACCTGGTGGGCCAGGCCGGCTGGGTGATCGTCATCGCCATCCTGGTCTTCTCGGTGGGCGAGATGCTGGCCAGCCCGCGCTCCAAGGAGTTCGCCGGCCGCATCGCCCCGCCGGGCAAGGTGGGCATGTACATGGGCTACTTCTACTGGTGCGTGGCCCTGGGCAACCTCTTCGGCGGCCTCATCTCCGGCGCGGCCTACCAGCACTTCGGCCCCGTCGAGCGCGGTGGCACCGATCAGACCGACGTCATGTGGGTGATCTTCGCCGGCCTGGCGCTCCTCTCGGCCGTCCTGCTCTGGGTCTACGACCGCTGGATCGCCCCGCGCCCGGTGCAGGACCAGACGCCGTAGATCACCAGCAGGGTCAGCAGGCCCAGGGCCAGCAGCGGGCCCTGGGCCGTCCAGGCGGACCAGTCGGCGCTGCGCGCGAGCCAGCAGATCTGGATCACCACGCGTCCGGTGACCATGGCCACCGCCCCCCAGCGCAGCAGCACCCACAGCGAGATGGCCGACACCACCAGGTGGCCGGCCAGCCCCCAGGGCGAGGTGTCCCCGCCCACCAGGGTCCAGATCGCCAGCGTGATCGCCAGGGCGAGCCAGCGCCGCCTGGTCCCGTGCTGCACGGCCACCAGGCCCACGATCAGCAGGAATGACATCACCAGCATGAAGCTCTGGTCGATCACCTGCGCCAGGGCCTGGCGTCCCCCCAGGAGCATCGCCGGCTGCAGGCCCAGCAAGGCGACCGCATCGCCCTCCAGCCAGACCCGGATCAGGCGCCGCAGCGGACCGAAGAGCAGGAAGGCCGCCGCCCCGGTGATCACCCCCACCAGGACGGATTGCCCGATGAGCGGGTCGCGCCACTGGACCTGCGGCCGGCTGAGCAGCCGGCTGGAGGAGACGAACATGCTGGGCCAGACGCGCCGGCCCAGCGGCTCGGCCGCCACGTAGCCGATCCACGTCACCAGCCCCAGGAAGGACGCCCCCACGATCAGGGGCCACAGCTCGCCCAGGGTGTTCGAGCTGGTGAGCGTGTGCGAGGCCAGGGCCCGGCCGACGAGGAAGAGGCCGCCGACGAGCACCGCGAAGCGCAGCGCCCCGCGCAGATCCGCGCGCCCCCGCGCGAGGTTGTGGCTGCCCAGCCAGATGGCCAGGGCGACGACGGTCAGGAACAGGCCCGCCTGCGGGAACTCCGCGAGGCGATCGCCCACGCCGAGGCGGATGGGCACGGGGTCGGCCGCGAGGTCGGCCAGCCCGGCCGCCACGTCCACGTTGAAGAGCACCGGCCGGCCCTCGAAGGCGGCGGCCTCCACCCTCAGAGTCTCCTGGGGGGCCTCCGCCCGCGTGCCCACCCACGCGCGCCGCAGGTCGGGCGTGAAGTACCGGCCGTACCGCGGCGGCACCGCCGCGAAGCGGGTGGTGTCCAGCTCCGCGAAGGCGAAGAGCGGCGCCCAGTCGGGCTCGGCCGCCGGACGGGTGGACAACCGCTTGGGCATCACCTCGAACCGCCGCAGCCGTCCGGCCAGGTCGATGACCACGGACACCTCCCCGGCCCCGACGGCCGGAGGGTCGATGAGCTGCACCGGGCCGCGCAGGAAGACCGGCGGCTCCTGCGGCCGCGGGAACAGCTCGAACGGCGCCTGACGGTACCAGAACGAGGCCGCGTCCGGACGCTGGCGCAGGGCGTCCCACCCGGCGTCGGGATCGTCGCCGACCTCGCCGATCACGCCGCCCCAGGTGATGAACCCACGCGCCCGGTCCACGGGCTCGGCATAGACCGGCCCGGTGTAGCCGAGCGCCGGCAGGATCGATCGTGCCCGGTCCTCCAGCACCGCGGGCTGCTTCTGCAGCGGCAGGTGGTGCACCAGCGACATGGACCCGGCCCAGCGCGTGGCGCCCACCACCAGGGCCAGGCCGCACGCCGCCAGCAGCAACGCCATCGCCGGCCGCATGCCCTCGCGGTCGCCCACGCGTGCCACCAGCTCCGGCGATGGCGTCTCGCCGGCGGCCAGCGCGGCGGCCAGGGGGTCGCCCCCGGGCAGGGCGGCCGAGATCTCGAGGGCGCTGGCGGGGCGGTCGGCGGGGTCGTTCTCCAGGCAGCGCAGCACGGCGCGCTCGACCACGGGATCGAGATCGGGCACGTGGGAGGACAGCCGCGAGGGCGGCCCGCTGGTCTGCAGGTCCTGCAGCTCGGCCACGGTCTCGGCGCGGAACGCCCGGTGGCCGGTGAACAGCTCGTAGAGCACCAGGCCGAGGGCGTAGATGTCGCTGCGGACGGAGACGTCCTCGCCGCGCAGCTGCTCAGAAGCCATGTAGGCCGGGGTCCCGGCGCGCACGTCGCGGCGGTCGATGGCGCCCGCCAGGCCGGCCAGACCGAAATCGGTGAGCCGCACGTTGCCGCGGCCGTCGAGCATGACGTTGGCGGGCTTCAGATCGCGGTGCAGGATGCCCTGCTCGTGAGCGGCGGCCAGTCCGGCGCAGATCTGGCGCGCCACCGCCACGGCGCGCTCCTGCGGCAGGCGGCCGATGCGACGCAGCAGGGAGGCGAGGTCCTCGCCGTCCACGTACTCCATGGAGAGGAAGAGCTGCCCGTCGGCCTCGCCGATGTCGTGGACCCGACAGACGCTGG
Organism: bacterium; assembly: GCA_021767885.1. The sequence continues at coordinate 5,023 of JAASSM010000135.1, forward strand.
GGTGGGTCACGCGCAGGGCGAGGCGCACCTCGTCGCGGAAGCGCTGCAGGCGGTCGGGATCGGCACGCAGCTCGGGGGGCAGGAACTTCAGGGCCACGGGCTGGCCCAGCTCGAGGTCGTCCGCGCGGTAGACCTCCCCCATGCCGCCGCGGCCGAGCAGGGCCACGATGCGATAGCGGCCGCGGATCACCGCGCCAGGTGGGAAGCGCGAGCCGGAGGGAGCGGCGGGCCCCGGCGCGGGCGGAGGTCCGCCCGCCGGCACGGTCGCCCCCGAGAGGCCGGTGATCCCCGCATCGCAGGGCGCACCACAGCCCGGGCAGAAGCGGCTCGCCGCGGGCAGGACGGCCTGGCAGGCGGGGCAGCGGGCGAGGTCGGTCACGGCGCGGCTCCTGCGGGTCCGGGGCCGGAGAGGGATCGAAAGGCGAGTGGCCAGGTGGAATTTAACCGGAGCCGCGGCCGACGCCAAGTGCCGGTACCCGGCCGGTTCCGCACTTGAGGCCTGCCTGGCGGCGGTCTAGTGTGTCCGTCAGGAGCCGTTCCCGGTCCTTCTGCCCGAGGTCCCGCGCATCCATGACCGAGCCGCCCCACACCCCGCAGGAACTCGAGCGCTTCTTCGAGCTGTCGGTGGACCTGCTGGCCATCGCCTCGCTGCGGACCGGCTGCTGGGAACGCGTCAGCCCCGCGTTCACCCGCGTGCTGGGCTGGGCGCCGGCCGACCTCGAGCAGCGGCCGCTGCTGGAGCTGGTCCACCCGGAGGATCGCGCCGACGCCGAGCGTGCCCTCGACCGACTCGCCGCCGGGACGACGCTGCAGCAGTTCGAGCAGCGCGTGCGCACCCGTGACGGCCGCCACCGCTGGCTCGCCTGGCAGCTGGTCCCGCGCCCCGGGGAGCACCGCGTGTACTGCGTCGGCCGCGACGTCACCGCGCAGCGGGAGGCGGCCGGGCGCCAGGCGCACGAGCGCGA
>JAASSM010000136.1 GCA_021767885.1 bacterium
CCGCTCGGCCACCGGTTCGGTGGAGAAGACCACGGCGATCAGGGCGGCGCCCAGCAACAGGATCATCCCGCAGACGATCAGGGTCCGCCGCCGGCGGGGATGGCGGCCAGAGCCGCCCGGGCTGTGGGACGTCATGCGGTTCACGGGATCACCTCGGGCGCTCGGCGGTGGCTGGCGAGGTCGCGGGGACCTTCGCGGTGGACGCGGCGGCCCCAGCCGCCGCGGCGGCGTGGCGTCCGGCGATCTCGCGATCGGTGTCGAAGCCGCCCGCCAGGGCACGGTAGAGAGCGATGCGGTCCTCCAGCAGCGTGAGGCGGGCCGCGAGCAGGTCGCGCTCGAGCTGCTGCCGGTCCGCCTGCGCGGTCAGGACGTCGAGGAAGTCGGTCATGCCGTTGAAGTACTCCAGGCGCAGCCGGCGGTCGGTCTCCTCGGCGAACGCCAGCTGGGCCTGCAGGCTGGCGAGGCGCTCGCGACCGGTCCGCTCGCGCAGCAGCGCATCCTCCACCTCGGCGATGGCCAGCAGGACCGCCTGGCCATACTGCTGCAGGCGCTGCTGCTTGCGGGCCTCGGCCCCGTCCACCGCCGCGCTCAGCTCGCCGCCCCGGAAGATGGGCGCCAGGAGATTGCCGGCCAGGGAGCGGAACCAGTCGCCGAAGAGCTGGTCGGCGCCCGCATCGGTGGTCGTCACCGAGGCGGTCAGCGACAGTCGCGGATACCGGTCGGCCACGGCCGCCGCCAGGTCGCGATCGGCGGCCTGGAGCTCCAGGTAGGCGCGCTGGACGTCCGGCCGGCGCTGGATCAGCTCGGCCGGGACGCCCGTCCGCGGCAATGGCGGCAACGCCGGCAACTCGCCGGCTGGCAGGTCGGCCAGCGCCCGCGGCGCCAGGCCCAGCAGCACGGCGAGGCGGTGGCGGAGCACCCCCGCCCGGGCGGTCACCGCCAGCGCCCGTTCCCTGGTCGACTCCAGCAGCCGCTCCTGGCGCAGGATGTCGGGACGCCGTACCAGACCGGTTCCGAAGCGGTTGCGGAGCAGCTCGAGCGCCCTGGCGTTGGTGGCCCGTTGCCGGTCCAGCAGGTCGGCGGCCGCCTGCGCTTCCACCAGCCGGTACCAGGTCGCCGTGACCTCGGCGGAGAGCGTCAGCGCCGTGGCCCGGTAATCGGCGAGCGTGGCGCCGGCGCGCAGTTCCTCGGCCCGGTTCCGTGCGGCGATCCGCCCCCACAGGTCCACCTCGTAACCGGCCACCAGTCCCAGCTCCACGGTGCCGTCCGGATCCGCGGACGGCCGCACGACCTGCCCGTCGGCGAGGACGGAGAGGTCCGGCCAGCGCCCGGCGCCGGCGGCCCGGGCCACCGCCCGGGCCTCCCGCAGCCGCTCCCCGGCCGTGGCCAGATCCAGGTTCCGGTCCAGCGCGGTGCTGACCAGCGAGTCCAGCTGCGCATCGGCGAGCTGGCGCCACCAGCGCTCCGCGGCGGCGACGTCGCCCACGACGGTGAACGCGTCCGGCGGCGCCACCGGCGGCGCGTACTGTCGCGGTCGCGAGGCGCAGCCGATCAGCCCGGACAGCAGCAGGGCCGCCAGCGCGGCCAGCAGCAGCGCCGGGACGGGTCGGCAGCGGGGTCCATTCGCGGGCAGCATGGCGCGGGGCGCTCTCCTGGCGTCGTGGCGTCGGTCGCGTGGTGGCACGTGGTGGCGCCGGCGGCGATCGCCGCCGACCACCCAATCTTCTGTCGCTCCGGAGAATCCGCCACACCGTCGGGCGGCGACGGGGCCTTCAGCCCAGCGCCACGTCCAGGGTCATCATCACCAGGAACCCCAGGATGGCGCCCATGGTGGCCGCGTCCGCGTTGCCGCCGGTCTGCGACTCGGGGATGGCCTCCTCCACCACCACGAAGATCATGGCCCCCGCGGCGAAGGCCAGGGCGTAGGGCAGGATCGACCGCGCCGTCAGCGCCGCCACGGCGCCGATCACGCCGGCCACCGGCTCGGCCATGCCCGAGAGCTGGCCATAGAAGAAGGCGCGGCGCCGCGACACGCCCTCGCGGCGGATGGGGAAGGAGACCGCCGCGCCCTCGGGGAAGTTCTGCAGACCGATGCCCATGGCCAGCGCCACCGCCGCCCCCAGCGAGGCTTCCGGCAGGCCGGCTGCCGCCGCACCGAAGGCCACGCCCACCGCCAGCCCCTCGGGGAAGTTGTGCAGCGTGATGGCCAGCACCAGCAGGGTGGTCTTGCGCAGCCGCGTCTTGACACCCTCGGCCGCGCTCACGTCGGCGAACAGATGCAGGTGCGGCAGGAGATGATCGGCCACGCGCAGCACCACGGCCCCGGCCAGGAAGCCCACCACCGCCGGCAGCCAGGGGATCATGCCCTGCGCCTCGGCCATGGCGATGGCCGGCGCCAGCAGGGACCAGAAGCTGGCCGCGATCATCACCCCCGCCGCGAAGCCCAGCATCACGTCCATGGTCTTGCGCTCGATGGCCCGGACGAGGAAGACGGTGGCCGCGCCCAGGGCCGTGACCGCCCAGGTGAACAGGGTGGCCAGGAAGGCCTGCAGGACGGGGTCGGACGCCCGGAACCAGTCGACGATCGCGGACACCGCTCACCGCTCCCGCGAGAAGAGGTCGGCGATGGCCGCGAAATCCTCGTCACGCCGTCCGGCGGCGATCAGGCGCATGTACTGCTCCTTGACCACGCCGGCGAGGTGCTGGGGGCGCTCCAGCTCGCGGGCGAGGTCCTGCAGGCAGTGCAGGTCCTTGGCGATCATGCCCACCGAGAAGTGGGGCGACCAGTCGCGGTCCTGGAGCTTCTGGCGCTTGGCGTCCAGCACCAGCGACTTGCCGCCACCCTCGGCCAGGACCGCGAGCGCCTGCTCGCGGGAGATCCCCGCGGCCTCGGCCGTGGCCAGTGCCTCGCCCACCACCGCCATGATGGTGCCCAGGCAGAGGTTGTTGACCAGCTTCATGCGCGTGGCCTGCCCCGGCGCGCCCAGTTCGTGGATGCTGGCGGTCAACGGCTCCAGGTACGCGCGCGCGGCCTCGATGTCCGGCGGCTCGCCGCTGACCATGGCCACCAGCTTGCCCGCCAGCGCCGGCGCCACGCTGCCGGCCACCGGCGCCTCGACGTAGCGCGCGCCCTTCTGGCGGCAGAGCTGATGGAAGAGCTGCACCGGCGCGTGGTGGTTGGTGGTCAGGTCGATGATCAGCTTGCCCGCACACTCGCCGGCCAGCAGGCCCTCGCGGCCACGCAGCACCACCTCCACGGCGTCGCTGTCGGCCAGGCACATCAGCACCACGTCCTGGCCATCGATCAGTGCGGTCGGGCTCGCGGCCATGGGCAGGCCCAGCGCCTCGGCCCGGGCGGCGGTCCGGTTCCAGACGGTCAACGTGACGCCCTGCTCCTGCAGTCGCGTCGCCATGGCGCGGCCCAGGTTGCCCAGACCGATGAATCCGGCACGCATGACAGGTCTCCTTCCGGTGGGATGCGACGGTGGTTCCCGGCGGAGTCTAGCCCACCGCCGGCGCGGCAACCACCATCGGGAAGGCCTCCGGATTGCTCGTGGGATGCCTCTCTGCTAGCATCGGGTCCGGTGGCCACCCCCGCCACCGGCGGAGACCATCACCGGGAGCGCCGTATGAGCGATTCGCCAGCCAGCGTGGTCATCTACCGGGGTCCGGACGAGCTGCAGGCGGAACTGATCCGCGCCGCCCTCGAGAGCGCCGGGGTCACCGTCCGCGTGTACGGCCTGCGCCGCGGCGCCAGCATCGGCGCCGGCGAGCAGGTGGTGGACGTGCGGGTGGTGGTGCCGGCCACGCAGCGGGAACGCGCCCGGCGCGCCCTGGAGGACCTCACCGAGGCCGCCGAGCTGGCCGACGCCGTCACCGACGCCACCGATCCCGCGGCTGCCGGTACCCCGCCGACCGCGCTGCGACCGCGCCGCCGCCTCTTCGCCGCGGTGGCCACCTTCATCGCTCCGGGCCTGGGCCAGGTCTACGCCCAGCACCAGGCCAGCGGCGGCCTGCTCCTCGCCGCGTCCGTGCTGGCCCTGTCGCGTTCCTACCTGGGCATGGCCAGCGGCTCGCTCGCCCACGGCCGCGCCTTCCTCGCCACCCTGGTGGTCGCATGGGTGGTGGATCTGACCCTCTCCCAGCGGGCCATCACGGCCCGGCGGGCGGGACGACCCCACCCCGAGGCGACCGCGCAGCTCGGAGCCGGCGCCCTGCAGGCCGCCCTCGTGCTGGGCATCGCCTGGATCCTGATCAGCGCCGCGTGAACGTGGCCTCGACCACCGGCTCTCCCGTGGACGTGGTGCCCACGGTCCGTCGCTGCACGTGCAGGTCAGCCCCGTGGTGGAAGACATGGGCGTGCAGCGGGTGCTCCGGTGAGACGGGCGCGTAGTGCAGGCGCCAGGGCTCGTCGCGGAGCAGGCTCGTGGTGATGTAGCCCACCAGGGCGTGCTCGGCCGCATGGTAGCCGTTCATCCAGTGATGCGCCCGCGGCGCGTCCCGCGCGCCGGGGTAAGGCAGCACCGCCCCGCTGGCCGGATCCACCATGGCCGCGAACCAGGTCGGCCCGGTGCGCGCCAGGGCGACGGTCCAGCGGGGATCCTCCAGCGCCAGGGTCGCCGCGGCCTGGTCGAGCTCGCACCACTCCCACCAGGCGATGCCGTCGCCGTCGGGGCGGTTGGACCAGACCCAGTACCAGCCCCCCGGATCGGCCGCCGCCATCATGACCGGCCGCTGCCAGTCCGGGGTGATGTCCACGTGCCGCCGCACGAGCGCATCCTCCAGCACGTCGGCCAGCCCGGCGCGAGCGCGCTGGACCCAGCCGTCCTCCCCCAGCAGCCGGCCCGAGAGCACGAGCATCCAGTAGGCCTTGGCGGTGTGGCCGAAGTCGTTGTGGCGCTGCCCCCAGAGGCGCCCGGCCGGCTCGTGGAGATAGCCGAAGAAGCGGTGGCGCTCCGGGTCGTGGAAGTCCCGCCAGAGGACCTCGCCCAGGCGCCGCAGGTCCGCCTCCCACTGCACGCGCTGATCGCCGCCGAGCAGGGGCGTCAGCAGCAGCAGATAGGCGTTGATCTGGTCGAGCTGCGAGACCAGCTCGCGCCGCGTCTCGTGTTCCGCGCCCTCCGTGGCCCGCGCCCAGCGGAGCATCCGCAGATCGTCCGACCAGTACGCGCCGAAGATGTGGTCCTTGACCGACTGGACGAATTCCAGCAACGCGGGGTCGCCGGTGAGGTAGTAGAGCAGGCCCGGCCCGAGCAGCGCGTAGGCCAGGCTCTGCGTGCTGCGGGCCGCCGGATCGGGGTCCGGCCGCGGCGCCACGGAGAAGGCCGCCCCGGCTGCGCCCGCGGGCTCGGCCAGCCAGGTGACCACCGAGCCGGTGCGCCGGTCCCAGGCGGTCTCCATGATCCAGCGCGCCCCGGCACGGGCCAGCGCGAGGGCCTCGCCATCGCCCGTCAGGTGGAAGATGACGCCGTAGGTGTAGACCTGGCGCGAGACCATGCGCACGTAACGGCGTCCGATCTCCGGCGCGATCCACTCCGGCGCCCGCGCCATGCTGGTGCAGGCCGCCGACGGCTCCCAGACGCAGCCATCCGGGCCGATGAACGTGGGGAAAGCGCCCACCGGATCGCCGTGGTAGCGCGGGTCGAGCCAGAAGCGGGCGAGGTCGTCCTCCGCATGGGCCAGCCACCAGGACGGGGGCGTCAGTTCGGGCGTGGCATCGGCATGGGCGGCCGGCCCGCCGGCCGCCCCGGGGGCCAGCACGACGGTCGCCAGCAGGATGCTCACCGTGATCCGCGACACCATGACCGCTCCTCTCGCTCACCGGGTCCGCCGGCGGCCGACCCCGTCGGTGGCCGAACACGTCCTGCGGCCAGCATGCGCCGCGGTCGCGACGCGGTCAACCGCCGCCGCAGCGTGGCCGCTGCAACGCAGACGCCCGGCCCCGCGTAGACACCGCAGAGCCCATCCCTCGTCCCGCTCGCGAGA
>JAASSM010000137.1 GCA_021767885.1 bacterium
GAGCACCGCGGCGCCGGGCACGCCGGTGCTGCGGGCGTCGGTCTGGGCGTCGGTGAGCGACGACCCCGGCAGCCCGAGCAGGCTGCGCAGGCCGGTGGTCCGCAGCACGATCATGAAGCAGCGATGGCCCGGCGCGAACCGCTGACGCACCGGCGCCGTGCACAGCCCGCGCACCGTGGCCCGGGCCTGGCGGGTCAGGGGCGCGGCGCCCACCGCGGCCTCGTGGGCGTGGTCCAGGGAGAAGACCAGCACCGGCCGGCCGGCCGGCGTCGTGGACATGATGCTGGGCTCGCCGGCCACGAGCTGGCACTGGTGGTAGCGCGCGACGTGGGTGCGCAGGTCGGACGCCGGGGTGGCGGAGGTGAACCGGATCACATCGTCCTCCCGGGACGGGACCAGGCGGCCGGCGGGGCCCGCCGGCGCTCTGGATGAGGACGCGCGATCCGGCGACGGAACCTGCAGCGGCGGCCGGCGCCGGGTGGCCTCCGCCTGGTGGCGCGCGGCCCGGTGGCCGGGGCCGGAGCTGGCCGCACCCCCGCGCCGGACGGGCGGCCTGAACCCGTAGACTTTTCCTCCGCTTTATGGCATGATCCGGGCCTGCCACCGTGTCGGCCGACCGACCCAGGAGCGACCGATGACCCCAGCGGGCGACCCCTCCATCACGGCCCTGCTGCAGGCACTCGACGACGACCACCGCGATGCGGCTCGCGAGCAGGCCGCCAGCGAGGCCGCATACGAGGCCGTCTACCCCCACCTGCGCGCCATGGCGGCCAGCTTCATGCGCCGCGAGCCGTCCGGTCACACGCTGCAGCCCACCGCGCTGGTCAACGAGGCGTACCTGCGGCTGGCCGACCAGTCGGTGCTCGGCTGGCGCTCCCGGGCCCACTTCTACGCCATCGCCGCGCGCATCATGCGGCGCGTGCTGGTGGACCACGCCCGCAAGCGCGCGAGCCGCAAGCGGGGTGGCGATCACGAGCGGATCACGTTGCAGGACGTCCTGGCCGTCGATCCCGGCGGCGAGGAGCGGCTCCTGGACCTGATCAGCTTCGACCAGGCGCTCGGCAGGCTCGAGCCGGAGCACGGGCGGATGGCCCGGGTGGTGGAGATGCGGGTGTTCGGCGGGCTGACCGTACCGGAGATCGCCGGCCTGCTGGAGGTCTCCGACCGCACGGTGGCCGGCGACTGGGCCTTCGCCTGCATGTGGCTCGCCCGGACGATGGCGCAGGATCGCGGGGAGCCGGCCCATGGCTGAGCGCCGCCTCGACCGGTTGCGCGACCTGGTGCTCGCCGCTGCCGGGCAGCCGGTCGGCGCGCGTGACGCGTACCTCGTCCACGCGTGCGGCGACGACGACGAGCTGCTGACGGCCGCGCGCGAGCTGCTCGCCCTCGATGCCGGCGCGGTGGCCAGCATCGACAACCTGGCCCGCGACGGCGTGGCGCCGTGGCTGGCCGATGACGACGACGGCGACGCCGACGGGGCGCCCTGGCTGGCCGACGGTGATGGCGACGGGGCGACCTGGCCGGTCGACGGCGACCCTGACGGGCCGGCGGCCGACCCGCGACCGCCGGACCGGTACGTCCTGCGCGAGGTGATCGGACGCGGTGGCAGCAGCACGGTCTACCGGGCGGAGCAGACCGCCCCGGTGGTGCGCGAGGTGGCCCTGAAGGTCCTGCGGTCGCGGCGGCTGGACCCGGTGGCCCGGGAGCGCTTCCTGGCCGAGCAGCAGATCCTCGCCGTCCTCGACCATCCCCACGTGGCCCAGGTCTTCGACGCCGGCACCACGCCCGCCGGCCAGCCGTACTACGCCATGGAGCTGGTGCGTGGCCGGACCCTGGTGGACCACTGCGAGGACCGGGGCCTGGACACCGGGGCGCGGTGCCGGCTGCTGGTGCAGGCCTGCCGGGGCGTGGAGCACGCCCATCGCAAGGGGATGCTCCATCGCGACCTCAAGCCCAGCAACCTGCTCGTGGCCGAGGCCGACGGCCAGGCCACCGTCAAGGTGATCGACTTCGGCATCGCCCGTCCGCTGGCGTCAGCCGAGGATCCGCAGTGGACGCTGGCCGGCCACATGCTCGGCACGCCGCAGTACATGAGCCCCGAGCAGGCGCGCGACGAGCGCCGGCGCGTGGACGTCCGCTCGGACGTCTTCGCGCTCGGCGTGGTCCTGCACGAGCTGCTCACCGGCGCGGTGCCCTACCAGGCGGACACCGGCTCGGCGCTCGCCATGCTCGGCGCGGTGTCGCGCGGGGAGGTGGTCCCCCGGACGCGGGATCGGCGTGGTCGTCCCCTGCCCCGCGACCTGCAGGCCATCGTGCGCCAGGCCACGGACGTGGACCCGGAGCGGCGGTACGAGAGCCCGGCTGCCCTGGCCCGGGACATCGAGAACTTCCTGGCGGCGCGCCCGGTGGCCGCGCGCCGCGGCGGCACCTGGTATCAGCTGACCCGCCTGGCGGCGCGCCATCCGCTGGGCACCGGCCTGACCGTCGCCCTGCTCGTGGTGATCCTCGCGGCGACCGCGACGGTGACGGTGCTCTACCAGCGCGCCGAGCGGGAGGCCGACCGCGCGCGGCTCGAGGCGGCGACGGCCACGAGCCTGGCCGATTACCTGCGCGGGATGTTCGTCGATGCCGCGCCCAGCGGTGGCGATCCCCAGGTCACCATCTCCGAGGTGCTCGACCAGGCCGCGGACCGGGCCGGGCGGGAGCTGGCCGACCGCCCGCTGGTCCTCGCCGAGGTGCTCGACACCATCGCCGGGGTCAAGGCCGACCTCGGCGAGGAGGTGCGCGCCCACGCCATCTGGCTCCTGGCCCGGGACGCGCTCGCCCGCCACACCGGACCCGGCCTGGAACCCCTGCGCACGGGGATCGACATGCGCGTGGCGCTCTCGCTCCCCGACCGCGGTGCGCGGCGGCCGGCGCTGCTGGCGATCCTGGCCGCGCTGCCGGAACTCGACGTCCCGCCGGCCGAGCGGGCCCGGCTGGCCTACACCATCCACTTCCGCCTGGCCGGGATGGCCAGTGACCAGCAGGACCAGGCCCTGGCCGCCGAGCACCTCGGCCGGGCCTCCGACGCCCTGGCGCGCTCCGGGAGCGAGGACGAGGGTCTGCGCCTGCAGCTGCTCTTCTCCCGCGGCAAGGCGCTCTGGGAGATCAGCGACCACGAGCCTGCCCGCGAGCTGATGGTCGAGGCGCTGGCCGGCTACGAGCGCCACCTCGGCCCCGACGACGGCCGCACCATCGCGGTGCTCAGCACCCTGGCCGCCATCGAGGCCAGCCTCGGCGAGCACGAGGTCGCCATGGCCCGCCAGGAGGAGCTGGTGGACCGGGTGCGGGCCATCCTGGGGCCCGACAACGTCCGCGTGGCCGCCTACCACAACAATTACGGGCTCAGCCTGGCCTCGGCCGGACGGACGGCCGAGGCCATCGCGCAGCTCACCACCGCCCGCGACCTGTGGCTCGCCGGACTCCCGGACGGCCACCCGCACCGCGCCGTCGGGTACCAGAACCTCGCCTACGCGCTGCTGGCGGCCGGACGGTACGAGGACGCCCGGGCCCAGGCGGACACGGCCATCATGATCGAGCAGGCCCTCGACCAGCCCCGCCCCTTCTCCCTCGCCGGCCAGCTCAAGGTGCGCGGCACCGTCGCCCACCGGCTCGGCCGGCTCGCCGCCGGCGCCGAGGATCTGCGCCGGGCCATCGCCGTGGTGAGCGAGGCCGAGGATCCGCACAACCCGTCCCTGCTGCCCACGTACACCGCCCTCGCCAGCCTCGAGCTCGATCGCGGCGACGTCGACCGGGCCGCGGCCGCCATCGGCACCGCCTGGGAGGTCATCGAATCCGGCCAGGCCATCGACCCCCGCCACCGCCTGCTGGCGAGCAGCGTCCGTGCGCGGGTATGGCACGCGCTGGCGAAGACCGGATCAACGAGCCCGGCGGCGCCGGAAGCGAGAGGGCCGGGCGCGCTGGGCGAACTGGGTGAGCTGGGTGAGCTGGGTGAGCGACGGGGGTCGGGCGAACTGGGCGAGCAATGGGGGATGGGCGAGCTGGAAGAACTGGAAGCCGCCCTCCTGGCCGACCACTCCGCCCCCGACAGCCGCCGCCACGAGTTGACCCGGTGGATCGCGATCCTGGCCGAGCAGGGCGACCGGGAGCGGCAGGCGCGGTGGCAGCGGGCGCTGGACGGGCTGGTGGCGGCGGTGGCGGTGTCCGGGGAGGGGCGGTGACGGGGCCCGAGGGGTGATGGGTCGCCCGGCCCCGGGGACGCGTTCCGGCGGGCGATCGCCGGCCGCATTCGGCGGAATGCGGCGTCTGGTGGGGCAGGCGTACGGTGGTGCGGTGGGGTGGCCGCTGCTGGAGTGTCACGGGTTCAGGATGGGATTTGCAGGGAAGTGTTGCTGAGGTACACCGGTGGTGGACCTCAGCGGTAGCATCGATCAAGTGGGCAGCGAACTTGCCGGAATTCCGGACTCCAGGCCCACCGGGCACCACGCTTCACCGCGCAGGAAGTGCGATCAGGTCACGCGTCATGGCCCAGATGACGCCGATCTGTTCTGCGTCGTCGCCCTGGACGAATGCGCGGCGTTCGAGGAAGCGCTGGTAGATCAGATCCGGGACGCGGTCCTCGCGCACGAACGACGCGAACATCCGCGCGCAACGGCTGCGTGCCACCGAGGCCGGCGGGTCGAAGCGCAGGCGCAGGAGTGCGAGGCACTCCGTCAGCACTGTCCGTGGAGCCGAGGGCTCACCGGCGGAGGCGAAGAGCCAGGGGAAGGCCTCCCGCGGGCGATGCCACCCGAGTAGCGCGACGTAGACCGTCAGTCGGTCGGCCCGCCAGGCCTCCAGCCGGGTGATCTGTTCGGAGACACGCCAGGCTGCAGCGAGATCTCCGCGATCGATGAGGTCGTCCCGCAAGCTGCGGTACACGTCTGCGCGGTCGGTCCGCAGGGGCACCGCGTCCTCGATCAGGCTTTCCGCGGCCTCGATCTGCCCGGACCGGGCGAGGGCATCCTGGTATCTTCCCCATGGTCCGCGGAACGCCGCGGACTCTCCGGCCAGCAGGCGTGAAAGCGACTCATGGTATCCCCGACCACCGGCCGTCGTCAGCTCGACGAACGGGCGGCCCGATGCGTGGCGGAACACGGCGGTCTGCTCGACCTCCCGCCCGTACCATCGGGGCGAACCGAGGTCTGGAGCGCCCAGCGTCATGACGGTGCGGACGAACGGCTCCGGCAGGACCACCGTCATCTCCAGCAATGCGTCCTGGTCGATCCCCAGGCCCGCCAGATCGACGCGGCGGCGCAGGAGGCCCTCCCCCTTCAACGCCCGACCTCGATCAGCTCCCCCGCGGCTGCCTCGAACCGGCGCCGCTTCTGCAGGTCCAGGGTACGGGCCACGGCGGTGACCGCCTGGACGAAGTCGAACCGCGTGCGCTGGCCGAAGAGGTCACCGGAGCGGCGAAGCTCGTTGAGGATCCGCTCGCCGGTCCGTCCCCGGACGCTGCCGAGCTTGTGGTCGCGCATGAAGACCGCGAGCTCGGTGGCCGGATCCTCCACCGGTTCGAAGTGCAGGTTGCGATAGCGTTCAGCCAGACGGCCGGTGTCCGCGGCCGCCAGCCGCAGGGCCTCGGCCAGTTCTTCCCGGAGGCGCTCGCCGTCGTACCGGGCGTGGCGCCAGCGGCGGGCGCTCCCCTCCCCCTGACGCACCAGGATCCCGTTGGTGCAGACCACACGGAAGAGGCAGCGGACCACACCCAGGTTCCCGTGACCGGTCTCGCTGTTGTAGAGATCCACACCGGGATGGACGGGGTCGCTGTGGCCGCCGCGGCCCACGTCCACCCACTTCGTCCGGATCGCCCGCACGTGGAAGCGGTCCTCCTGGACCGCGGCGTTGACCACCCGCAGATCCCGCGATCCCGGGAAGCGGAGCAGGTGTTCGATCAGC
>JAASSM010000138.1 GCA_021767885.1 bacterium
ATCGAGCGAGGCGAGCGAAGCGAAGCCCTCCCCCGAGCACCCCCTCCGCGCCGGGGCGGGCGGTGTGGCTGGACGGCGTCGTGATGGCCGGGGGTGGGGGCACCCTCTCATCGCGCAACTCCGCAGCAGAAGGGGGGCCGGTCCACGGCCCCCCTTCGCGAGGACATGCGCGATGAGAGGGTGCCCCCACCCCCGGAGCCCCTCACGCCTCCTCCACCACCTCCGCCTTCCCCCGCCGCGCCTCGAGGATGGCCCGCACCTCGTTCGCCCGCTGCTCGGTGATGGAGAAGGAGTACACCGCCCAGATGGCGATGCCCGAGGTGATGAACGGGATGCCCGCGTCGAACAGCCGCAGCAGCGTGATGGTCCGCGCGCTCTGGCCGCCGCCCAGGTCCACGTCGAAGCCCGTGGCGTTGAGCAGGTAGCCGCCGCCGGCCAGGGCGGCGGCCATGCCCAGCTTCACCGTCCACCAGAAGATGGAGCCGAACATGCCCTCGCGGCGCTCGTGGGTCTTCAGCTCGTCGGTGTCCACCACGTCGGCCACCATGGAGGGGACCAGGGTGAAGAGGCCGCCCAGGCCGAAGGCCAGCAGCGGGGCGGGCACCACCACGAGCATGGGGTGGGCGGGGTCGTAGAAGAACCACTTCATGGCGTAGCCCACCATGGACAGGCCGATGGCCACGAAGAACGCCTTGCGCTTGCCGATGCGCGTGGCCAGCCAGGTGACGCCGGCCACCACGGCGAAGGTGCAGACCGCGGTGATGGTGCCGGCGTAGCCGGCGTAGCGGGCGCCGGCCTCCTGATCGCCGCCGCAGACGTAGTAGATGATCACGTAGAACTGGAAGCTCTGGATGAGCATGAAGCCGTTGAAGACCAGGAAGGTGGCCAGGCACAGCTTCTGGAAGGGGCGCAGGGCCAGGGTCTGGCCGAAGCCCTTGAAGAACTCCTTCACGTTCTCGCTCAGCGGCTTCCGCTCCGTGGCCGCGTGCGCGTCGCTGCCGGTGACCAGGGCCACCTCGCGCATGCGCTCGCGCAGGAAGATGGCCGGCAGGATGCCCAGGCCGATGGCCACCGCCGCCACGATCACCGACAGGCCCCGCGCGCCGGCGATCTGGTCGCTGAAGAACCCCTCGTAGGTCATGATCCACAGGAACCAGGGGGAGACCACGTAGGCGAGCTGGCCGATGAAGTTCTGGGTGCCCATCAGGCGGGTGCGCTCGTGGTAGTCCGGCGTCAGCTCGTAGCCCAGCGCCACCCACGGCGTGGCGAACACCGTGTAGCCGCCATAGAAGAGGATGGACATCAGCAGGAAGTAGACGAAGTAGAACGTCTCGCTCTGCCCGCGCGGCAGCTGCCACAGCAGGATGAACGTGATGCCGGCGGCGATGGCGCCGGCGAAGATGAACGGCCGGCGCCGGCCCCAGCGCGTGTTCGTGTGGTCGGAGATGTAGCCCATCACCGGATCGGTGAAGGCGTCGGTGAGCCGGGGCAGCGCCCCGAGCAGCCCCACCAGGGCGGGGTTCATGCCCAGGCCCAGGTTCAGGACGATCATCATCCCGCCGCTGGCGGCGGCCAGCAGGTTGTTGACGAAGGCGCCGGACCCGTAGGCCAGGCGGTGGGCGAACCCGATGCGGTCCTCGGGTGCGGTCCGGGAATGGGCGGCGGCGTTCATGTCGTCATCTCGCTCGCTGGCTCCTGTCGATCCCCGGGTGGGGGCCTCGCGTATCTTTGTACGACTACCGAACAAAGTACCGGATCCGGAGAACCGGGTCAACGGCAAAAGTCCGGGGGCCGTGGCCGGGGCTGCGGCCCTCGCCGGCGCCCGCGACGGTACCCTCGCCGACGCCCTCGCCGACGCCCTCTCCGTCGCCCGGCCCGTAACGCTTGACACCGCGCCGCCGGTGGTCGATACTTTGATCGGGATCCGTACAAAGTGGAATCTGCCACGCCCGAACCCATGGGAGGCCCGAGGTGCGCACGCCGTTCACGTCCCTGGTCGCCGCGGTGCTGGTCACCGCCCTGTTCCTGCTCGCCGGCTGCAGCGAGCGTGATCTCGCCGAGCTCGAGCCCGCGCCCGCCAACGACGACCCGGTGGTCTTCGACGACAACTTCGGCAGCGGCGTCGATTACCAGGCCTTCTCCGGGTCGCTCACCGACGCGGTGAGCATCGACACCGAGCAGGCCTTCGCCGGCAGCGCCTCGCTGCGCATCGCCGTGCCCGGCCCCGGTGCCGAGGGCGGCACCTACGCCGGCGGCGCGTTCGTCAGCTCCGACTTCCGCGATCTCTCCCAGTACAATGCCCTGGTCTTCCAGGCGCGGTCGAGCATCAATTCCACCCTGGACGTGGCCGGCCTCGCCAACGACAACACCGGCAACTCGCTCTACACCGCCGAGCGGTCGGCCATCCCGCTGGGGACGGACTGGTCGCTGGTGGTGGTGCCCATCCCCGACCCGTCGCGCCTGGACCTGGAGCGCGGGCTGTTCTTCTTCGCCGAGGGGCACGAGAACAACCAGGGTTTCACCATGTGGTTCGACGAGATCCGCTTCGCGCGCGTGGGCACCATCCTGGACCCGCGGCCGGCCATGGCCAGCCGCACCGTCGACACCTTCGTGGGCGCCACCGTCCAGCCCGAGGACACGCGCACCGTCCTGTCCGTCAACGGCCAGGACGTCACCGTGGCCCACGCGCCGGCGTACTTCGACTACACGTCCTCCGCGCCCTCGGTGGCCGCCACCGACGCCGGCACCATCACCGCCACCGGTGGCGGCACCGCCACCATCACCGCCCGGCTGGACACCGTGTCGGTGGACGGCGAGATCGTGGTCAACGTCCTCGCGCCGCCCGCCGAGGCCGCGCCCGCGCCCACCTACCCGGCCGCCGACGTGGTCTCGCTCTTCAGCGACGCCTACGACGACGTCCCGGTGGACACCTGGCGCACGGACTGGAGCGTGGCCGGGCCGGTGGAGGACATGGACATCGCCGGCGACGCGGTGAAGGTCTACACCGACCTGACCTACGCCGGCATCGAGTTCCTCTCGCCGACCATCGACGCCAGCGACCTGACCCACGTGCGCATGGACGTCTGGGCCCCCACGGGCACCATCTTCCGCATCAAGCTGGTGGACTTCGGCGCCGACGGCGCCTTCGGCGGCGGCGACGACAGCGAGTGGGAGCTGGTCTTCCACGCCGGCAGCACCCCGGCCTTCGTGCCCGGCGAGTGGTCGGTGCTGGACGTCCCGCTGAGCGACTTCAACCTGGCCAGCCAGGGGCACCTGGCACAGATCGTGATCTCCTCGAGCGACGCGCACACGGTCTTCGTGGATAACGTGCTGTTCCGGCGCTAGGATTGGCCGGATCGGCGGCGGCGGATCCCGCCGCGGCAAGGTGGTTCGACGGCATCGCCCGACGGCGTGGCCCCATCCAGGAGAGGATGACGGCGTGGCGGACAACGGATTGCAGTGGAAGGGCGTCAGGCGGGTGGATCCCGACCGCCCGCGCCCCCTCGCCGACGCGGTGCTGCGGCTGATCTGGCAGCAGCGACGCATCTCGCGGGCGGAGATCGCCCAGCAGGCGGAGCTGTCGCGGTCGACGGTGTCGGAGATCGTGGGCGAGCTGCTGCCCACCGGCCTGATCGCCGAGGGCGGCACCGGCCGCTCGCGCGGCGGCCGCCGGCCCATCATCCTCGAGTTCCAGGACCGCGCCGGCGTGATCCTGGGCGGGGAGATGGGGGCGGCCCACGTGGGCGTCGCGCTCACCGACCTGCGCGGCCGCGTGATCACCTCCCAGTCCCGGGCCCATCCCGTGCGCACCGATCCCGGGGGCACCCGCGCCCTGGTGGGCGAACTCTGCGACCGCTGCCTGGACGACCTCGGCGAGGACATCCCCCTGGTGGGCATGGGCGTGGGCGTGCCCAGCCCGGTGGACCCCTCGCGCCCCGGCCACCTCTCGGAGGTGGTCATGCCCGACTGGAGTGGCGAGCTCGGCCTCGAGCCGGTGGCCGACCGCCTGGGCGTGCCCCTGATGGTGGACAACGACGCCAACCTCGGCGCCCTGGCCGAGCACTGGTGGGGCGCCGGCCGCGGCGTGGACGACTTCGCCTACGTCAAGCTGGCCACCGGCGTGGGCTGCGGCTACGTCATCGACGGCGAGATCTACCGCGGCGCCACCGGCGTGGCGGGGGAGATCGGCCACCTGGCCATCGCCCCGCAGGGCAAGCTCTGCGTGTGCGGCCTGCGCGGCTGCCTGGCCACCATGGTGGGCGCCCAGGCGCTGCTCGAGCGGGCGGCCGAGCTGGTGGAGGTCCATCCCGAGAGCTCGCTGGCCAGCCGCCAGATCACCATGGGCGCCCTCGAGGCCGCCGCCCTCGCCGGCGACGCGCTGGCCCGTCAGGTGGCCACCGAGGCCGCCGAGCACCTGGGCGTGGCCCTGGCCGGCCTGCTGAACCTCATGAACCCCTCCATGGTGGTCCTGGGCGGCGACCTCGCCGGCCTGGGCGAGGTGATCCTCGAGCCCCTGCGCGAGACCGTCCGCCGCCGCACCCTGGTCAGCCAGGTCGCCGCGGCCGAGCTGCGCACCAGCGAGCTGGGACCGCGCTCGGTGGCCATCGGCGCGGCCACCATGATCCTCAAGGAGGCCCTGGCCGACAGCCGCCTCTTCGCCACCGTGGCCGGCGGCCATGCCGCCGACGCCGCGGGAGCGGGCTCATGAGGAGCCGGCGCGGCGACCTGGCGGGCGGCGGGGTCGTCCCGGATCCTGGCGCCCCGCGCGGTGTCCTCCCGCGCGTGGTCCTTCCGCGCATGGTCGTCCCGCGCATGGTCCTCCCGCGCATGGTCCTCCCGCTGCTGACGCTGCTCTCGCTGCTGGCCCTGCTGGCGGCCGGCGGCTGCTCCGACGACAGCACCGGGCCCGAGGAGGTGGTCCTCATCTGGGCGGACGAGTTCGAGGGCCCGGCCGGCCAGCTCCCCGACCCGGCCAGGTGGCGCTTCGACGTGGGCACCGACTGGGGCAACGACCAGCTCGAGTACGACACCGCCCGCCCCGAGAACGTCTCCCTCGACGGCCAGGGCCACCTGGCCATCACCGCCCGCGAGGAGAGCTGGGAGGGCCAGCCCTACACCTCGGGCCGCATCAAGACCGAGGGCCTCTTCGCCCACGCCTACGGCCGCTTCGAGGCGCGCATCAAGCTGCCGGTGGGCCAGGGCATCTGGCCGGCCTTCTGGCTCCTGGGCGACGACTTCTCCCGCGTGGGCTGGCCGCAGTGCGGCGAGATCGACATCATGGAGTACCGGGGCCAGGAGCCCAACGTGATCCACGGCAGCCTCCACGGCCCGGGCTACTCGGGCGGGGGCGCCATCACCGGCCGCTTCACCCTGCCGGGCAACGGCTTCGACCAGGACTTCCACGTCTTCGCCATCGAGTGGAGCCCCGGCGAGATCTCCTGGCTGGTCGACGGCGTCCTCTACCAGCGCCGTACCCCGGACGATCTGCCCGGCAATGCCCGCTGGGTCTACGACCACCCCTTCTTCATCATCCTGAACGTGGCGGTGGGCGGGAACTTCGTCGGCTCGCCCGACGAGACCACCCAGTTCCCCCAGACCATGCTGGTGGACTGGGTCCGGGTGTACGGGGTCCCGGACTAGGTCGCGGTCCGGGTCAGGGCCAGCTCGCGGGCCAGGTGGCAGACCGGTTGGTGGGCCAGTTGGCGGGCGGGTGCCGGGTCAGGTGGCGAGCCAGTTGGCGGGCAGGTTGCAGACCAGGTGGCGAGCCGGGTCGCATCCGGGCGTGATGGCCGGTCTCGCAGGGGCCCCCCGGGGGGTACCGCGGGTCGCTGGCGCGAGGCAGCCCGGGGCACTGCTGTGAGGCGGCCCGGCGCATCGCCGCGAGGCCCCAACCGGAGCCCCGCGGCGAGGCCCCACCCGGAGCACCGCCGCGAGGCCG
>JAASSM010000139.1 GCA_021767885.1 bacterium
ACCGGGTCGCCGGGCGCGAAGCCCGTGACCCCCGGCCCCACGCGCACCACCTCGCCGGAGAGGTCCATTCCCGGGATCCGGGTGGCGGGGCGGCGGATCCCGAACCCGGCCAGGCGCATGACGTACGGCTGGCCGGCCATCACGTGCCCGACGCCCTGGCTGAGGCCGGCGGCGCGCACGCGGACCAGCACCTCGCCGGCCCCGGGCTCGGGCCGCGCCACCTGCGCGAGCGACCACACGTCGGCGGTGCCATAGCGGTCCTGCACCACGGCGGTCATGGTGTCCGGCAGCGGCGGCGGCGCCGTGCGGGGCGGGGTCGGCGTGGCGGCCGGACTGGCCGCGGGCGCGTCGGTCCGGTCGCGGGGCGGGGTCTGATCGGGCACGGCGGCCCTCCTCGGTCGTGCAGTTCCGGCAGCCTCCGGCCACCGCCCCGGGCCCCCGGGGGACTTACACTGTAAGCCCGCAAAACCCCGCGCGTCAAGGTCCGCTTTTTTCGTGTTATCTTGCCGGGGACTTACGCCGTACGGCGAACCCGGAAGGAGTCCTGCCCGTGCCCCGCTCCCGCCCACCGCTCAGCCGGGACCGTGTCATCACGGCCGCCATCGGCCTCGCCGACCACGCCGGCCTCGATGCCCTCTCCATGCGCAGGCTCGCCCGGGAGCTGGGTGTGGAGGCCATGTCGCTCTACAACCACGTCACCAGCAAGGACGACCTCCTCGACGGCATGGTCGACGCCGTCGTTGGCGAGATCGCCGTCCCCGGGCCCGACCCCGGCAAGGACTGGCGGCCGGCCATGCGCCAGCGCGCCGGGTCCGCCCACGCCGTGCTGCGGCGCCATCCCTGGGCCACGCTGCCGCTGGTCTCGCGGGTGAACGTGGGGCCGAACATGCTGCGCTACACCGATGCCACCATCGGCTGCCTGCGGGCGGCCGGCTTCTCCTGGGCCCTGGCCGACCGCGCCTGGAACGCCATGGACAGCCACATCTACGGCTTCACCCTGCAGGAGCTGAACTTCCCCTTCGAGGCCGAGGCGTACCGCCAGGCCGCGCGCCAGTACCTGCCCCTGATCCCGGAGGCGGACTACCCCCACCTGCACGGCATGACCGTGGAGGTCATGTCCGGCCGGCACCAGGGCATCCAGGACCTCGGCTTCGGCCTGGAGCTGATCCTCGACGGTCTGGAGCGCCTGCGCGCGCGGGGTTAGTGGCCGGGCGATGGCCGGGCGATGGCCCGGCGCTCGCCCGGCCGGCGTGGCCCGTCCCCGCCCGGCGTGGCCCCTCGCTCGCCCGGGCTCAGTCCCCGGCCGCGGCCCGGTCGCCCACCGAGATCACCGCTCCGAGGCGGCCGTCCAGGTACCGGGCGCCCCAGTGCTCGCGGAACCGTGCGCTGGCCTGGTCGCCGGTGCAGTGGCTGGGCGCCACGCGCTGGACGCCGAGGTCCTCCAGCAGGCCGATCACCGCCTCGATGGCGGGCGCGTCATGGTCGCGCAGGTGGAAGCCGCCCATCACCAGATGGATCGGCTGCTGACGCTGGCGGTGGGCCTGCTCGGCCATGGCCGCCACGTCGGGATGGGCGCAGCCGGTGATCACCACCAGCCCGGCGTCCGTCTCCACCACCAGGGCCTGCTCGGGCACCTCGCTGGTCACCTCGCCGGTGGTGAAGACGCCGTCGGCGATCTCCACCGGACCGTCCACCGGTTCGGAGGCCAGGCCCAGCTCGCGCAGGCCGGCGTGGAATTCCCCGGAGAACGACCCCAGCGGATGCACCACCACCCCGGGGTTCGCGCGGGCGATGGCCGCCAGCCCGTCCACGTGATCCCAGTGCTCGTGGGAGAGCACCACGTGGTCCACCGCGCCGGCGTCCAGCCCCATGCGCTCGAGGTTGCCGGTGAGGATGGACCCGTCGCTGCCGGTGTCGAAGAGCACGGTCCGCGCGCGTCCGGTCACCAGGCAGGCGAAGCCCCAGGAGGCGTTCAGCTGCCGGTCGGCGGTCTCGTTGTTGAAGACCACGTGCAGACGCACGGCCGGACGGCGGCGTTCGTGTCCCTGCGGCCGGGTCCGGGTGTCGGTCCGCTCGGCGAGATCCTGGCGATTCATGGCGATCCCCTTCCTGTTCCGATGACCGGACGGCCGGAGCGTCCTCACCGGACACAATGTGTCGCCGCATCGCGGACTCGACCACCCCGCGACCTCGTGACCGCGGGCAGGCCCCGAGAGCCTCGCCGCGGCGGGGCCCGGCGGAAGCGGAAGCACGGTCCGTTCATCCGGCGACCCCTTCGGTGCCGGCGGTGGTCGCGGTATCCGTGCCGTCCGCCGCATCCGCGCCGTCGGCCGCCGCCTCCCACGGGAAGCCCGGCCGCCCGAAGTGCCCGTACGCCGCCGTGGCCTCGTAGATGGGGCGGCACAGGTCCAGCCGTTCGATGATGGCCCCCGGGCGGAAGTCGAACTGCTGCGCCACGGCCAGCGCGGCCTGCGGATCGCCGGTGCCGAAGGTCTCCACCTCCAGGGAGAACGGCTGCGCCTCGCCGATGGCGTAGGCCACCTGCACCTCCGCACGGCGGGCCACGCCACGGCGCACGATCTCCCGCGCCACCAGGCGCGCGAAGTAGGCGCCGCTGCGATCCACCTTGGACGGGTCCTTGCCGCTGAACGCGCCGCCGCCGTGCCGGGCCGCGCCACCGTAGGTGTCGACGATGATCTTGCGCCCGGTCAGGCCGCAGTCGGCCACCGGCCCGCCCACGGTGAAGCGGCCCGAGGGGTTCACCAGCACCTCCCGCACGCCCTCCAGCCAGTCGCCCAGGATGCGGGGCAGCAGGCGCTCGTGGACGTAGGCGGCGATGTCGTCCCGCGTGACGTCCGGCGCGTGCTGCGTGGAGACCAGCACCTTCTGCACGCGCACCGGCCGGCCGTCCTCGTACCGCACCGCCACCTGGGTCTTGCCGTCGGGCCGCAGCCAGGGTTCGCGGCCATGGTGGCGGTCGGTGGCCAGCCCCTGCGCCAGCCGGTGCGCCAGCAGGATGGGCAGCGGCATGAGCTCGGGCGTCTCCTCGCTGGCGTAGCCGAACATCAGACCCTGGTCGCCGGCGCCGAGCCGGTCGCCCCGGCCGGGCCGGTCGCCCCGGCCGACGTCCTGACGTCGGTCCACGGCGTCGCCGATCTCGGCCGCCTGCTCGCCGACCAGGTCGACCACCTCCACGTCCGGCGAGTAGCCGATGTCCGCCAGCGCCCGGCGCGCCACGGCCGCCCGATCGACGGTGGCCCGCGCGCGGATCTCGCCGGCCAGGATCACGCGGCGGTCCTTGGCCAGGGCCTCGCAGGCCACGCGGCTGTGGGGATCATGGGCGAGGTGGGCGTCGAGGATGGCGTCGCTGATGCGGTCGCAGACCTTGTCGGGATGGCCCTCGGTGACGGACTCGGACGTCAGGATGAAGGAGCGGTTCTCGCGCATGGACAGGACCTCCGGTCTCGGGGCACGAAGAACGCCCCGGTTGCGGGTGCAAGCGGGGCGGCCGAGGGGAGCCGGCCGCACGCGCGGCCGCTCCGGAGGTTCGACTGTCCAGACGCTTTAGCACCTTGTTTAACGTGGCGGCAAGTTGTCGATTAACTCACCACGATGATGTCCGGATGGTAGCGCGCCGGGGCGCCGTGCGTCAAGGTCCGGCCGGCTCGCGCCGCCCCCTGCGGACCCGGACGCGCGGCGCCGCGGCGCCGGTCGCGATCACCTCCCCGCCGGCACGATCTCCGTGACGCCCCCACCGCGCCGCAGCATGGTCCGGCGCTGCTGCCACACCACCACCACGGCGACCGCGAGCAGGACGACCGTGTCGTACGGCTGCGCATCCGGCCAGATGGGGTTCATGAGCTGGAAGTGCAGCACCGCCGCCAGCAGGATGCTTCCCCGCGAGGCGTTGAACAGGCCGGTGGCGATGACGCTGATGGCCAGGCAGCCCGCCAGGAAGGGGCCGAACGCCCAGCTGCTCTGCTGCGTGCCGCTCAGCAGGAAGGCCGGCAGGTGCCACAGGCCCCACACCAGGCCCAGGAGGAGCGCCGCGGCCAGGGGCGCCAGCCGCCGCTGCAGCAGCGGCAGCGCGAAGCCGCGCCAGCCGAACTCCTCGAGCGGCCCCTTGATGGCGGCCAGCAGGAGCGCCGCGGGGATGGCCCCGGCCGTGGGCAGGGGGAACGCGTCGCGGACCAGCTCGCCGTTGAGCGCCGCGCCCACGTAGAAGACGCCGGGCAGGCCGAGGACCAGGAAGGCGGCCCATCCGGCCGGGCACCGCCAGCGCAGGGCGCGCCCGCCGAAGCGGCGCAGGCCGCCCATGCCCGTGCGCGCGGCCACCAGCACCAGCGCCGCGATGCCCGGCGCCCACACGGCCAGGAAGAACAGCGGGTGATTGCCGTGGAGCTGGCCGAAGATCGGGGTCATGACCTGGGGCAGCAGGATGAAGAGCGCGAGGATGCCCCAGGCCAGGCCGAAGGCGATGGCCAGGAAGGGCGCCAGAGCGCGCAGGCGGAAGGGGGTCGCGACCGCGTCGGCGCCGGGCGTTCCGGAGGTGGTATCAGTGGTGATACCAGTCGCGTCGCTGCAGCCGGTGGCGTGCGTGATGGCGCCAGCGGCGGTGGTCGTGGTGTCGGCGGCGGTGGCGGCGGTGGCGGCGGCGTGGCGGATGGTGTTCCCGGTGGTCATGGCAGGCTCCTCTCGGCTGGGATCCGGTTCATGATGTCAGAACGTGTAGGACGTGCCCAGCAGGTAGGTCTGCTGGTAGCTGTCCACGGTGTAGGGGCTGTCCGCGGCGTCGCCGAGCAGCAGCTCGCCGCCGTAGTAGAGCATCAGGCCGACGTGCGAGGAGACCTGGTAGTTCGCGAACACCGAGGCCTGGACGTCGCGGAATCCGGCGCCGGCATCATGGCGCGCGAGGGTGGCGGTGGCGTGGTCGAGCCCGAACCAGGCGCTGGCATAGCTGCCGTCCATCAGCTCGAGGCCCACGCGGCCGGCCACCAGCAGGCGGTCGGTGATCCGCAGGGGGCGCGTGTACTCCAGGGACAGGAGCAGGCCATGGCGCGTCTGGTCATCCAGGCCGCCCGGACGACCCTCGATGCTGGTGGGATGGTAGGCGAGGGTGGCGCCCAGGAGTCCGGACGCGGCCGGGTACTCCAGCGAGGCCTCGAGGAAGAGCGGCGTGGAGACCGTGGGCGCGCCGGCCAGCCGCGCGCGGGTGGCCGCGTCGTGATCGACGGCGAAGCCCACCACCGAGTACTGGTCGGGGCCGCGCTCGCCGCCGAAGTTGGCGGCGAAGGTCCCGGTCAGCCCCGTGGACGGGTCGACGCGCGAGACGCCGAGGCCGCGCCCGGGCAGGTGGACGAACCAGGTGGTCAGCCCCTCGGTCCGCGTCGCCCGCAGCGAGGGCAGCGCGGTGAGGTAGCGCTCGCCCGAGCCGGGGTAGGTGTTCTCGGAGAAGGCGGCGAGGTCCATGGTGACGTTCCAGCCGCCGGCGTCGGCCGGACTGGCGACCACGAGGGCCGCGCCGAGCGCGACGACCAGGCCGAACGCGCTGGCCAGCCCGGGCGTGGTGGCCCGGCCGGCGTGATGGGGGAGACGAGCGTTCCGGGTCGCGGTGGTCATGACGTGCTCCGTGCTTCCGATCGCCGGGTCGGTCTTCGAGGCGGGTGGCGATCGCTCGGGCCCGCCTCCGGGGACGACCCGCAGAAAGCGCGAATCATGCCTGCGCACACGGCGTTGATTTCGTGGGAGTTACGAAAGCGGAGGGAATTACGGCGTGAACCATGGCGACGGATCTCCGCGGCCGGGATTCACAGGTGTGAAGAATGGAGACAGGTGCACCGCCCCGTCCGGCGCTGGACTGTGCACCGCCAGCCCCTAACTTGGCCGTGAGCGGGCCGGAGGGTGTCCCGACC
>JAASSM010000140.1 GCA_021767885.1 bacterium
GAGCGTCATCGCCGCGGCCGGCTCACGTCTTCTGGGGCTTCTTCCGCGCCGCCGGGAAGAGGATGTTGTTGAGGATCAGCCGGTAGCCGGGGGAATTGGGGTACAGGTCCAGCACCGTGGGCGGATCGCCCACGCGGTGCTGGTAGTCCTCGGGATCGTGGCCGCCGAGGAAGGTGAAGGTGCCCTCGCCGCGCTTGCCGTGGAGGTACTTGACGTCGTCGGTGCCCTCGACCTGGCCCAGGATGATCACCGAGCGCTTGAGGAAGCGCTCGTGGTAGCCGGTGGTCTGGCCGAGGAAGCCGTTGACCACCGCGACGTGGTTCTGGGTGAGCATGGCCGGGACCGGGTCGTACTTGGCAGCGAAGTCGAAGAGCGTGAAGTAGTCCGCCTCGGCGCCGCGCATGCGGGCGTAGTCGCTGGTGTCCAGGTCGCTGAACTCGTAGCGCAGCGGGTTGGTGTAGAGGGTGAAGTCCTCGAAGGCGAAGGTGGCGTCGTAATCGGCCCGGGCGCGCCAGTTGGGGTCGATGGGCGAGCCGTCCATGGGCTCGGGCACGATGTCGGTCTCCAGGAAGGCCAGGGCGATGTCGATGGTGTCGGTGGCCGAGCACATGGCGAAGAGGAAGCCGCCCGCCTCCACGTAGTTGCGGATGGTCAGGGCCACGGCGTGCTTGAGCTGCCAGACCGTGGGGTAGCCCAGCTCGCGGGCCAGGTCCTCGTTCAGCTCCTTCTGCTCCAGGTACCACGGCTCCAGGCCGAAGCTGCCCCAGAACTTGCCGTACTGGCCGGTGAAGTCCTCGTGGTGCAGGTGCAGCCAGTCGTACTCGTCGAGCTTGCCGCGCAGGACCTCCACGTCGTAGACCGTGTCGTAGGGCACCTCGGCGTACTCCAGGGCCAGGGTCACCGCGTCGTCCCAGGGCTGCATGTTGGGTGGCGAGTAGACCGCGATGGCCGGCGGCTTCTCGAGCAGGATCTGCTCCATGTTCTCCTGCGCCACCACCTGGTGGATCCGCTGCACCTGCGCCTCCCCCAGCTCCTCGAAGCTCACGCCGCGCAGGCGGGCGTCCATGCGGGCGCGTGGCGTGTCCTGCATCAGGAAGCTGCCGCCGCGGTAGTTGAGCAGCCAGGTCACCTTCTCGCCGTTCTGCAGCATCTGGAAGGTGTGGCCGTAGGCCTTGAGATGGTCGGTCTGCGTCAGGTCCATGGGCACCAGCAGGTAGCTGGCGTGGGCGGCGCCGGCCGCGAGCAGCAGCAGGGCGGCGGCGAGCAGGCGAACGGCGGAACGCGCGCGAACGCCGGCGTGACGGCGGCTGCCGGGGCGCAGGTGGACACCGGACCGGGGACGGGCGTGGCTCATGACAGCTCCCTCAGGCGCTGGCGGATCTCGTTGACGAAGAGGTAATCCGGGTACTGGACCAGCAGGCGCTCGTACTCGCGGCGAGCGGCGGCGGCGTCGGCGCGGTCGGTGGCCAGGATCTCGCCGCGCAGGGCCAGGGCGGCCGGGGCGAGGCGGCCGTCGGGCTGGTCGCGGACGATGCGCTCGAGCTGTGCCAGCGCCTCATCGATGCGGCCGCGCTGGCGCTCGAGGCGGGCCAGCTCCAGGCGGGCGCGCTCGAGCAGCGGCTGCTTCTCCTGCAGGTCCACCTCCACGCTGGCCCGGGCCAGGTAGCGCTCCAGGGCCACGCGCTGCGAGTCGGGTTCGGCCGCCAGGTCCCACCACACCGCTCGAGCGTAGCGCAGCAGCAGGTCCGGACCGCCGGTGGGATTCATGAGCTCCTCGGCCACCACCAGGCCCATCTCCAGGGCGTCGTTGGCGTAGGGCGCGGCGGGGTTGTCCAGGGCCACGGCGGCGAAGCGGTCGCGGGCGGTGCCCAGGTGGCCCTGGGCCAGGTCCAGGCGCGCGAGCAGGAAATGGGCGTGGCCGGCCGGGGCCCGGAACTCCGGGTCGCGGCCCAGGGCGGTGAGCACCTGGCGGGCGCGGGCGGTGTCGCGGGCGGCGAGGTAGCTCTCGCCCAGGGCCAGGCGGGCCAGGGCCACGCCCTCCAGGGGCAGGTCCAGGTCCAGGAGCATGCGCTCCAGCCGCTCGGCGGCGCGCAGGGGCCGGCGCAGGCGGTCGCGCTCGTACCGGGCCAGGGCGATCTGTCCGGCGTACAGCTGGGGCGACTCCGGATGCCGCTGGCGGACCAGGGCGAGCAGCTCGCCGAAGCGGTCGGCGGCGGCGGCGGCGTCACGGCCGAGGCGGTCGTGCTCCAGGGCGAAGACGCAGGTCTCGGCCAGGTGCTCGAGGGCACGCTGGTGCAGGCGCGTGGTCAGGTGCGGGTGCTCGGCCAGCTGGGGCAGGATGGCCACCAGGTAGTCCACCACCGCCTGCTGCTGCGCGGGGCCCGGGATCAGGGGCAGCTCGCGGCTCAGGGTGCCGCCGTTGTGCAGCGCGGCGCGGGCGGCGTCGGCGGCCGGCAACCGGGGCTCCACCAGGGCGAGGGCCTTCCCGGGACGACCCCGCTCGAGGGCCACGTTGGCCGCCAGGATGGCCACCTCCGCGCGGACGCCCTGCTGGTCGGCCAGCGCGAGCAGCGCGTCGCCGAAGCGCAGCGGCAGCTCGGGAGCGTCCTCGGCCAGCAGGTCGCGGCGCAGCAGCTGCAGGTTGAAGGGGCTGGCGCGGAGGTCGTTGACGGCCTCGCGGGCGGCCTCCTCGGGCCGGTCGAGGGCCAGCAGGGAGAGGGCGCGCGGGCGGGCCAGGAACTCCGGCTCGCCCAGGACCGTGCGAGCGGAATCCACCAGGGCCACGGCGCCGGCGTGGTCGGCGGCGTCGCGCAGGATGTCCACCGCGGTGGCGAACCCGCCGCCGCCGCGCTGGGAGGTCAGGGCGAGGAACCGGTCGAGGGCCTCGCGCGCCTCGGCCAGGTCGCCGCGGCGCGCCAGGCCGGTGGCCAGCTCGCGCCAGAGCGCTGGATCGGTGCCGTCGGCGGCGATGGCCTCGCGGGCCAGGTCCACCGCCCGGTCCAGCTCGCCCACCGCCAGGGCGATGGTGATGCGCCGGCGGCGCACCAGGTCCTCCGAGGCGCCGGCCCGGGCCAGCTCCTCGAGCAGGGCGTGGGCGCGGCTGTGGTAGCCGAGGCGGATGAGCTGATCGATCTGCGCGAGCTGCCGGTCGTAGTACTGCTGCATGGTGGGCTGCGTCCGCGGCGCCAGGCGCATCTGCGGGCCGTCGGGGCGCTGGAGCTGGCGGGGCGGGTCCGGCTGCTGGGCGCGGGCGACCGGCGCGGCGACCACGAGGATCACCACCGCCACGAGCGCGGCCACGGCGGCCTGGCTGCTGACGAGCTGACGTGGGGCACGCGGCGGCGTCATGGCATCCCTCCGGTGTCGCGCTGGCCGCGGGCGTCCCGGCCGGCGCCCTCGTGCAGGCGCTGGACCTCGCGGAAGTACTGGCGGACCAGGTCGCGGTAGGCGGGCGGGGCCTCCTCCACCGGCCGCCAGCGGCGGGCCTCGGGATCGACCTGGTCGACGGGATCGCCGGCGCCCTCCTGGTCGGCGTAGACCTCGATGGCGGACCGGCTCTCGCGGCGCCGGGCCCAGTCGCGCTCGCGGGCGGCGTTCTGCATGTCCAGCAGGCGGGAGAGGATGCGGTCCTGGCGGCGCAGGGTCTCGGGCGTGATCAGGCCGCCGGCGAGGTCGTCCCCCACGGACTCCATGTCGCGGGCGAGCTGGTCCAGGTCGCCCAGCAGGCGCTGGCCGTCACCGCGCTCGGCGCGCTGGCGCTGCTCCTCGGCAAGCTCCCGCGCCTGGCCCGCCAGGCCCTGCTGGCCCTGCTGCAGGCGCTGCATCTGGGCGCGCAGCTCCTGGCTGAGGCGGCCCTGGCGCTGGCGCAGCTGCTCGGCCAGGGCGTTGAGGCCGGACTGCTCCTGGCTCATCTGCCGCAGCTGCTGGCTGAGCATGGGTTGCTGGCTGCCCTGGCCACCGCCCTGGCCGGTCATCTGGGCCTGGGTCAGCAGCCCGATCACCAGGCGGTTCATGTCCGCCAGCGCCGTGTCCGACGCCTGGCGGGCGGCGTTGCCGCGGCGCTCCTCGAGCTGATCCACGGCACGGCCGAGGGTCGTCAGCAGCGCGTCGAGGTCGTCCAGCATGCGCAGGACCTCGCGCGGCGCGGCGCCGGCCACGTCGCCCAGGGCGTCGCGCACCGTGGCGGTGCCCTGGACCACCTCGTACTGGCGTCGCAGGAGATCCTCCACGCGCAGATCGCGCAGGGTGGCGGGCACGTCCAGGCCCAGGGCCTCCTGGCGGTCGGAGAGGGCGAGCAGGTCGGCGGCGAGGTCGCGCATCTGGCCGGCCTGCTGCTGCTGCATGGCCATCTGCATGGCCATCTGGCTGCGCAGCATCACGTGGTAGAGACCGGCGAGGTCGGTGAGCGCCTGATCCATCTGCTGGGCGGCGTCCTGCTGCTGCTGCTGCTGCAGGCTCTCGCCGGCCTGCTGCATGGTCTGCTCGGTCTGCTGCTGCTCGAGCTGCTCGAGCGCGTCCTCCAGGGCCTGCCGCATCTGCTCCTCGGCGGCGGACATCTCGCCGCTCTCGGCCTGTTCCTGCAGCTGCTCGAGGGCCTCCTGCAGGCGCTGCTCCAGGGCGGCCATCTCCTCGGAAAGCGCCTCCTGGCGGCGGGCCAGCTCCTCCTGGGCGGCCTGGTCCTCGGCGGGGTCGGTCGGCTCGCCCTGCTCGCCCTGCCGCCCCTGATCGCCCTCCTGGGGTTCGCCGTCCGGCTCGCCGGACTGGTCCGAGCCGCCGTCCTGCGGCTCGCCATCCTGCTCGCCGGATTCGCCATCCTGGGGTTCGCCCTGCTGGTCGCCGGACTCCTGGCCATCCTGCGGCTCGCCCTCGGCGTGCTCACGGTCCGGCGCGCCGGCTTCGCCGTCCTGCGGCTCGCCCTCGGCGTCGGCAGCCGGCTCGCTCTCGGCGTCGGTCGCGGCCTCCTGCCGGGTGGCGTCGGCCAGGTCCTGCTGCTTGCGGAGCATCTCGGCCACCAGGTCGGTCAGCCCCTCCATCTCCTGCTCGCGGGCGAGGTCGCGCAGCATGCTCATGGCCGTGTCGAGCCGGCGCAGCATCTGGTCCTGGTTGCGGCCCAGGTCCTCCATGGCGCGCTGCAGGTCCTTGGACGACATCTGCCCCAGCTGCTCCCGCAGGCGGGCGAGCAGGTCCTGCAGGCCCTGGTCGCGGGCCTCGGCCAGCAGCTCGGCGATCTGGTCCATCTTCTCGGCCAGCTCGGGGCTGGTGAGGTTGTTCTCGGCCAGGGTCTCCAGGTCCTGCTGCAACGACTCGGCGACGCGGGCCAGCTCCTGCTGCAGCTCCTGCTGGCGCTCCACCGCGGCCTGCAGCTCCTGGCCGCGCTCGAAGTCCACGGTGGGGTCCTTGAGCAGCTCGCGGCGCAGGCGCTCGAGGTCCTGGCCCAGCGACTCGGTGCGGCGGCGGACGTCGGCCAGGTCGCCGCGGCGGTGGGCCTCGTTCTCGTCGCGGGCCCGCAGCAGGTCCAGGCTCGAGGGCACCTCCAGGCGCAGCACCGCCGAGCGGCCCACCCCCGCGGGCGGCGGCTGACGGTTGTCGCGGGCCTCGAGCATGAGCTCCACCACGTCGCCGGGCACCACGGCCAGGTCGCCGGCGCGCAGTTCCAGATCCAGGCGCACCTCGCCGGCGTCGGGCACGGGCCGCGGCGTGATCACCAGCGGCAGGCGGCCGAGACCGGTCCGCGCGTCGCGCCGCGCGATGCCGGGCGCACCGCTGGTGTCGCCAGGCGCCGCGGTGGCCGGGGTGGCCGGCAGCGGGATGCGCTCCCAGCCGGCCTCCTCGGGGTCGGCATCCGGCTGGCCGGGCAGATCGGCGATCCAGGCGCCGCCCTGCGGATCGCCACGTCGGATGAGCAGGCCGA
>JAASSM010000141.1 GCA_021767885.1 bacterium
ACGGTGAGCACGCCGATGGTGTCGGGGGCCACCGTCCCGAGGGTCCCACCGGTGAGATCGAGCCAGGCGGGCGGCAGGTTGGCCGCCAGATCGTAGGCGACCACCGCGGCCTCGCCACCACCATCGGCAGCATCCTGCAGGCCCAGAAGCGCGAGGCGCCCGGGAACCAGCTCGCGGGTGATGGTGGCGGCCACCGGCACGTCGGGCAGGCTGCCCTGGTCCTGGCCGCCGAAGGCCACGCCGGTGGGCTGGCCCGAGACGGGATCGAGGCGGATGGCCTGGCAGCGGCTGCCCGGGCCGGCGTCCGCGTCGGCCTCCGCCCACGCCCAGAGATACGGTCCGCCCGGGGAGAGGTCGTCCCAGGCCAGGCCGGCGATGGCGTAGGGCGTGGCCATCAGACGCACCGGCTGCCCCTCGCCATCCAGGACGAAGATCGCACCGGTCTGGCTCCCCTGGTAGAAGTGGCCGTTGTCGCGGTCGTAGGCCAGGGCCGTGCCGTTGCCGCTGCCGGTCAGCACCTGGTCGACGACCCGCTGCTCGTCCAGCGACCAGACCGCGATGGAGTAGGTGCCGGTGCCGAAGAGGTGATCGCCGTCGGTGGCCAGGGCGCGCCAGCCGAGGCTCGAGACGCCGCCGATGGGGAAGGAGGCCACCAGCTCGCCGGCCGGCGTGATCTGCCACAGCTCGGGATCGCCGAGGCCCACGCGGCCCACGACCCAGACGTGGCCGCGGGCATGGGTCATGGCCCAGGCGCGAGCATCGGGGTCGCCCACGGCCGCCACCACGTCCAGGCTCGTGAGCACCGCGCCCGGCTCGCCCGGCGGCGGGGCATCGGTGTCGGCCCCCTCGACGTACGCATGCCACTGCAGGGCCAGGTCCCCCTCGTTGGCGATGATCACCGGGATGGTGACCGTGGAGTCCTCCACCACCTCCGCGGTGATGAACGCGGGATCGACGGCGATCTGCGCGCCCGGGGCGCCGCCGGTGAGATCGGCGTCGTAGACCACCACCCAGTCCAGGCCATCGGTGACCTCGAGGGCTCCGGCCTGCACGGTGACCATGGTGGCGGTGCCGTCGGCCAGCCCGGTGGTGAAGGCCAGGCCAACAGGCTGGTCCATGACGATCTCGCTGCGGTTGATCAGCGCGATCTCGACGCCGGTGAACGCGCCGATGGCCGGGCTGAACTGGCGCATCACGCCACGGGAGTCGAAGCCGATCTCCTCGCGGCTGAAGGTCCAGAGGAACGGGCCGCCTGGCGAGGTGTCGTCCCAGGTCAGGGCCGTGGTGTAGTCGGTTTCCAGGTTGGGATGGGTCGCCAGGACGTTGCCCTGGCGGTCGAGCTGGTGGATCACCTGGAGCTGGGCGTTGCGCCGGGGGATCACCCAGAAGTGGTCCGCCTGGGGATCGTACGCCACGCCGCCCACGAGGTAGGGCGTGAAGTCGGTGGGGATCTGCTCGCCGGTGAGCTGGCCGGTGGCCGGGTCGATCTGGGCGAGGTGATCGCGGTCGGTGGCCCAGAGGAACTCGCCGTCGAAGGCGAGATCGTAGAAGGCGTGGTAGCCGCTGGCCAGCGACGTGCTCTGGACCAGCTCCGAGCCATCGGGGGCCAGCTTGTAGAGCCGGTGATCGTAGGCGGGGGGATTCCAGCCGGTCAGCCACAGGTGCCCCCCGGCGAAGACGATGCCGCTGAGGCCGGAGTCGTCGGTGAGCAGGCCCGCGTTGAAGCTGGACAGGGTGTCGCCGAACGCGGTCTGCGCGGTGGCTGGAGGTGGCAGCAGGGCCAGGATGGCGAGGATCAGGGCGGCGAGCGCGGTCACGTCGTGGATCCGGCGGCGCATGGGCGTCCCCCTCGGGCGGATGGGTGGGCGATGGCGGCGCGGGCACCCGCCGGGTCGAGCCGGTCGAGCGGGCGAGCAGGTGGCGCCGCGACCATCCGGATGCGGCGAACCGTGCCGGACACGATATCCCGGTGTGAACGAGCCCGCATGTTCAGGGGCCCGGGGCGGGAGCCCGCTCCCGGTCGGGGGCCCGGCTCCGCCGGGGTGGCCCTCCGCGCGGGTTCGCCGGGATGGCCTGCCCGGGCGGGCTGAACGATCTGTTCAGCGTTGCTGGACGAATCGTTCAGAAGACCTGGACGATCTGTTCAGGACCGGGGCGCGAGAGGGAGGCGCCCCGGGCGCCGTGGCGCCCGGGGCGGTGGTGGCCGTGTGGCGGGGGCTAGGACCCGGCCTCCCCCGCGCTCAGCGTCCGCGGCTCCGCGTTCTTGACGTACTGCTCGAGCCAGCGGTCGCTCTCCCAGAGCAGGTGCATCACCGATTCGCGGGCGCGATAGCCGTGGCTCTCGTCCGGTAGCATCACCAGGCGGGCGACGGCGCCATGGCCCTTCAGGGCGTCGTACATGCGCTCGCTCTGCATGGGGTAGGTGCCGGAGTTGTTGTCGGCCTGGCCGTGCACCAGGAGGATGGGCTCGTCGATCTTGTCGGCGTGCATGAACGGCGACATGGTCATGTAGACCTCGGGCGCCTCCCAGAGCGAGCGCTCCTCGGCCTGGAAACCGAAGGGCGTCAGGGTGCGGTTGTAGGCGCCGGACCGCGGCAGGCCCGTGCGGAAGAGGTCGCTGTGGGCGAGCAGGTTGGCGGTCATGAAGGCGCCGTAGCTGTGGCCGCCGATGGCCATGCGGTCGCGGTCGCCCACGCCGCGGCGGACCAGCTCGTCCACCGCCGCCCGGGCGCTGCCGACGAGCTGCTCGACGAAGGTGTCGTTGGGCTCGACGTCGCCCTCGCCGATGATGGGCATGGAGGGATCGTCCAGCACGGCGTAGCCCCGGGTGACGAACAGCACCGGCGACCACCAGCCCACGCGGGTGAAGCGGTAGGGCGAGTCGGTGACCTGGCCGGCGTCCTGGGCGCTCTTGAACTCGTTGGGGTAGGCCCACATCAGCACCGGCAGCGGCCCGTCGCGCTCGGCGTCGTAGCCGGGCGGCAGGTAGAGCGTGCCACTGAGCGGGACGCCGTCGGCGCGCTCGTAGGTGATCAGCTCCTTGGTCATGCCGGTGAGCTGGGGCGTGGGGTCGGGGAAGGCGGTCTTCTGCGCGAGGCCGCCGTCGTGCAGGTCACGCACGAAGTAGTTGGGCGGCTCGGTCTGCGACTCGCGGCGGGTGAGCAGCCGGCGCCCCTGTTCGTCGAGCAGGTCCACGGGATTCTCGTAGTACGGCGCCTCCGAGCGGAACAGGCGCTCCTTCTCGTCGGTGCGGGCGTTCCAGCGATCGAGGAACGGGCGGTCGCCCTCGGGCGAGGCGCCGTCGCCGCGCATGAAGAGCGTGAAGCCGTCGCCCGTTGTCAGCATCACCGGACGACCCCACCGGTTGCGGTGCATCACCGGCTGGCCAGGGTCGCTGTAGCGGTCCTGGAACGACCGCTCCTGCAGCAGCCTCGGCTCCTGGTCGCGATCGCCCGGCGCCACGTGCCAGACGCGCAGGTTGCGGGTGGTCCACCACCAGGAGACCACCAGCGCGAGGTCGTCGTGGCCGAACATCATGCCGCCGTAGCGCTGGGCGAGGCGGATCAGCGGCTCGGGCTCGCCGTCGAAGGGGGCGGCCAGGGTGAAGACCTGGTCGCGCCACTCGGCCTCGGCGCCGCCGTCGCCGCCGTCGAGGGCCTCGGTCCAGACCAGCTCGGCGGCGGCGTCGTTGCGCCACTGCACCGAGCGCGGACCGGTGGGCACCGAGCCGAAGGCCATGGGGACCTGGTCCTGCAGGGGCAGATCGGCCACCAGATGCACCGGCTCGCGGTCCTGCAGGTCCCAGACCTCGATCCGGCGGGGGAAGCTGCCCTCCTGCAGGGAGTAGGAGTACGGCCGCTGGACGCTCTGCACCATGAGGTAGCGGCCATCGGGGGAGGGGTCCATGGCCCGGACGATGGCGGGCTCGCCGATGGCCGTGGTCTCGCCATCGATGGTGACGACATGGATCTGCGCGGTCGTGTAGTACTCGTACAACTCCTCGTCGTGCGGGTTCTGCAGCAGGTCCTGGAGCGTGCGCGCGGGCGCCTTCTTGCCCAGGTTCTCCTGGACCACCGGACCGGTGGGCACGTACGACGCCACCGGCGGTTCGCCGCGGCCGGCGGGGACGGCGCGGATCACGAAGCGCTCGCTGTCGGCCAGCCAGTCGTACGGACGGCCATAGACGCCGTTGAGGCGCACGCCGGCCGGGGTGACCCGCCGGGCGCGGCCGTCGTCCAGATCGGCGGACCAGAGGGTGAGGTGGTCCCCGAGCTGGGCCACCCAGGCGATGCGCTCGCCATCGGGCGACCAGCTCACGCCGGTCAGGCGGGCGCCGGCGGGCAGGCCGGTGATGGGCACCTGCTTGCCGTCGCGCAGGCGCTGCAGCGTCAGGCCGTCCAGGGTCCGCTCGCGGCTGGGGCCATTGGTCCGCGGGTTGATGCGCAGGCCGGCCAGGCGGAGCTCCGGCGCGGCGACCTCGGCGATGGGCGGCAGACCTGGCTGCTCGAGCAGCAGCAGCCACTCCTGGTCCGGGCTGAGCGCCACGCCCGGCGTGGGTGGCGCGTCGATCATGTCGGCCAGCACCGGCGGGGGCATCTGGTAGCCGATGGCGGTGTCCTGGGCGGTGGCGGGCCGGGGCGCGAGCAGCGCCGCCGCGACCAGCACGGCCAGCGCGGTCAGCGTGGTCAGCGGCGACGCGGGCAGGGCGCAGACGCCATGGCGATCGGCCGCGACGGGGGCGGCGCCAGCGGAGGCGGCGAGCCGGGGACACGGGCGGAGCGGACGGAGCATGGTCGATCTCCTGATCTCGGGTTCGGGTCGCGACGCGGCCGGCCCCCGGGGGGCCGGCGCACGGTCCGGATCGGGCGGCAGGATCAGCGCTTGCGGGCGCCGTGGCCGGCGCCGCTGCCACCGCCGAAGAAGAACATCAGACCGAGGACGAATCCCAGGTCGTAGAGGTTGCCGCTGTTGTGCACCTCGTAGACGGTGACCCCCTCGTGGAAGAGGGAGATCACGAAGCTGAACAGCGCGATGAAGCCGTGCCAGAGGCCCAGCCAGAAGCCGGCCAGGTCGCCATCGGGACCCGGGGTGCCGGCGCTGGGATTGGGACCGGGCGCGCAGGCGCCCACCAGCAGCAGCCCCGGCAGCACGGCCACCAGGATCAGGCGACGGCGGCTGGCGGATCGGGCGGGGTGGTGCATGGAAGGACCTCCTCGGCCTGGCGTCGCGGGGCTCCCACCGGGGCCCCGCCGGAGACGGCGGCGCCATGGTACCAGACCAGCCGCCCCGGCACTACTCCGACCGCAGCGCCTCCACCGGATCGAGCTTGGCCGCGCGGTTGGCGGGATAGATGCCGCAGACCACACCGATGCCCGCGGAGAAGACCACCGCGATCACGGTGGTGAGCGGGTCGATGGCGAACGGGAAGGCGAGCACCTTGGTGGTGCCCCAGGACAGTGCGTAACCCAGGGCGATGCCCACCACGCCGCCGATGAGGGTGAGCGTCCCCGACTCCATGAGCACCTGCACCAGCACGTCGCGACGCCGCGAGCCGAGAGCCATGCGCACGCCGATCTCCCGGGTGCGCTCGGTCACCGAGATCAGCATGATGTTCATCACGCCGATGCCGCCCACCATCAGGCCGATGGACGCCAGCACCGTCAGGACCACGGCGATGGCCCCGGTGATGCCATCGACCAGGTCGCCGTAGGTCTCGCTGGTGATCACGTCGAAGTCGTTGGGCTGGCTGGGGCGCAGTCCGCGGCCGGCCCGCAGGGCGCCCACCAGACCCTGCCGCACCTCCTCCAGGGAATGGCCCTCGGCCACCGTGGCGGCGAGAGAACGGTCCTCCATGCCCCGATCCAGGAAGTCCTTCTCGTACGTGGTCCACGGCACCACC
>JAASSM010000142.1 GCA_021767885.1 bacterium
CCAGGATCCCCCCACGCCACCCCCCGGACGCACCTCGTACTCGCGGGGCCCCGGGGAAGGCCCCGCGGCGGTGACGGGGATCGCTAGCGGGCGGTCGAGGGGCGTGAGGCGCTCCTGGCGACCTGGCTTCTGGCGATCGAGCTCTGGGGTGGGGATTGCTGAGGAGGGGGGGGCGGGTTATGGTTCGGCGATGGTGTGGTGACTGGAAACGGAGCGTGTGATGGATCCTTATCGGACGAATCGGCTGGCGGCGTCGATCCAGCGGGCGCTGAGCGAGCTCATCGCCACGCGGGTGAAGGACCCGCGGGTGGGGCTGGTGTCGGTGTCGCAGGTGGAGCTGAACCGGGACCACAGCGTGGCCGAGGTGTTCGTGGCGGTGACCGGGGACGAGGAGGAGCGGGCGGCGTCGCTGACGGGGCTGCGCAAGGCGCGGGGGTTCCTGCAGGGACAGCTCGGGCGCGAGCTGCGGCTGCGGACGGTGCCCGAGCTGCGCTTCGCCTACGACGACAGCATGGACCGCGGTTTCGGCATGGAGGAGGTGCTGCGCGAGCTGGAGGAGCGCGGCGAGTTCCTGGACGAGACCGAGAAGCGGCGGCGGCTGGCGCTGGCGGACTTCGAGCCCCCGGCCGAGCTGCTGGAGCCGCTGCGTTCCGCCGATCGGGTGTGGGTGACGGGGCACTGGAATCCCGATCCCGACTGCGTGGGGGCGGCGCTGGCGCTGGGCGCGGTGCTGAGGGAGCTGGAGAAGGAGGTGGTGGTCTTCCGCTTCCCCGACCCGCCGCCGGGGCTGGAGCAGCTGCCCGGCTGGGAGGAGACCACGGCGGCCGAGGAGGCGCCGCAGCTGCTGGCGGAGGCGCCGCCGGACGTGGCGCTGCTGGTGGACTGCCACCGGACCGATCGCACCGGCCCGCTCCAGGACACGCTGGACCGGCTGCCGCGGGTGATCTGCGTGGACCATCACCTGGTGAGCGGCCGGCGGGCGCCGGTGCCCGGCTGGGTGGACGACCGCGCCGAGTCCACCTGCACCCTGGCCGTCCGGATGATCGAGGAGCTGACGGGTCCCGGGGAGGACCTCATCGACGCCGACGTGGCCACTGCCCTGTTCGCCGGCATCGCCGGCGACACCGGCGGCTTCCGCTTCGACAACACCGCCCCGCGGACCTTCCGCCTGGCCGCCGATCTGGCCGAGCGTGGCGTGGACACGGCCGGCGTGCAGCACGAGCTGCTGCATGCCCGCCGGCGGGAGGGGCTGGCGCTCACCCAGCGGGTGCTCGCGGGCATCGAGTACGCGGGTGGCGGCCGCGTGGCGCTGGCGGCGGTCACCGCCGAGATGGTGGCCGAGACCGGCGCCTCGCTGGCGGAGACCGAGGGGCTGGTCAACGTGCTCACCTCGGTCCAGGGGGTGCGCTACGCCGCGCTGCTGAAGGAGGCGGAGCCGGACGTCTGGCGCGTCTCCCTGCGCACCGGCGAGGGCGACGTGCAGGAGGTGGCCGCGCGCCTGGGCGGCGGCGGGCACAAGCGGGCCGCCGGCTGCACCCTCGAGGGCAGCCAGCAGGAGGTGGCCGCCACGGTCACCGAGGCGCTGCTCGCGGCGGAGTAGAGCGGTTTGAGCGGTCCGAGCGGCATCCTGCTCATCGACAAGCCCGGCGGCGTGACCTCGCGCGGCGTGGACGTGCAGATCGCGCGGCTCTTCGCGCCGGTGGGCCGTCGGTCGCGCGGCGCGCCGCGCTTCAAGGTGGGGCACGCCGGGACGCTCGATCCCCTGGCCACCGGCCTGCTGCTGGTCCTGGTGGGCCGCGGCACGCGGTTGCAACCCTTCCTCACCGGCCTGGACAAGCGGTACACCGCCACGGTGCGGTTCGGCGTGACCACCGACAGCCTCGACCGCGACGGCGAGGTGACCGCGCGGGTGCCCGTGCCGTCCGGGCCCGAGGGCCTGGAGACGGCGCTGGCCGGCCTCAGGGGCGAGATCCTGCAGGCGCCGCCGGTGCTGTCGGCGCTCAAGCAGGCGGGGCGCTCGCTGCACTGGCGGGCGCGGGCGGGCGAGGAGGTGGCCGAACCGCAGCCGCGGCGGGTCGTGGTGCACCGCCTGGAGGCCACCGCCGTGCGCTGGGGCGTCGCCGCGCCGCCGGACGACCCCGGGCCCCGGCCCGAGGACGGTCGCCTGTACGAGGCGGATCTGGACCTGACCTGCGGCAGCGGCACCTACGTCCGCTCGCTGGCCCGGGATCTGGGCCGGGCCCTGGGCACCGAGGCCCACGTCCATGCCCTGCGGCGGCTCGAGATCGGCCCGTTCTCCGTCGCCGGGGCCGTGGCGCCGGACCACCTGGCCGCAGCCGCGGATCCGGGGGACTGGCTGCGGCCGCTGGCGGCCGGCCTGCCCCACGCCCCGGCCCTCACGCTGGATGCGGAGCGGGCGGCCGCGGTGCGGCAGGGGACGCAGCCGGACCGGTCGTGGTTCCCGGGGCCGGTGCCTCCGCTGTTCCGCCTGCTGGATTCCGGGGGTGAACTCGTGGCCGTGGGGCACTATCATGCCGCGGAGCACGCGCCACGCACCGCCGCCGTGTTCGCCGCCGCCGATCCGGCTGCGCGAACGGGCGGCCCGGGTCGCCGGACCGCCGAGGACTGAGCCGCCATGCGCATGATCCGCCTGAACACCGAGTATCTCGACCGCGTCCTGGCCGGCGAGAGCGACCTGCCAGCGCGCCGCACCGGGCCCTGCAGCGTGGCGCTGGGGTCCTTCGACGGCCTGCACCGCGGACACCAGGCGCTCATCGACGCCGTCCGCCGCGCGAAGGGTCGCGACGGCCTGAAGAACAGCCTGCTGTTCACGTTCCGGAAGCACCCACGGCTGGTGCTGGGCGGGGCGGAGGGCCCGTTCCTGCTGACCACGTGGCGGGAGAAGCTGTCGTTGCTCGAGCAGCTGGGCCTGGACGTGGTGGTGGCCATGGACTTCAGCCGCAACCTGGCGAGCCTGAGCTACCGCGAGTTCGTGCAACGTTTCCTGGTGGACTGGCTGGGCATGCGCCACCTGGTGGCCGGGCACGACATGCATCTGGGCAAGGATCGAGGCGGCAGCGCGGACGCGTTGCAGGCGCTCGGTGGCGAGCTCGGCTACTCCATGGAGGTGCTCGACGCCACCGAGCATCACGGTCTGGTGATCTCCAGCTCGGCCATCCGCAACGCCCTGGCGGCCGGGGACTGCGGCCTGGCCGCGGCCATGCTCGGTCGTCCCTACGCACTGGGGGGAGAGGTGTGCCCGGGCGAGGGGCGGGGCCGGACCATCGGCTATCCCACGGCCAACGTGGAGCCGCTCAATCCGCGCAAGCTGCTGCCGGCGCCCGGCGTGTACGCCTGCCGGGTCCAGATCTCCAGCGACGTGGTACCCGCCGGTGGGAACGGCATGCTGGGCCTGGTGCGCGAGCCGCTGCCGGAGATGGACCGGCACGGGGACATGCTCTCGCCCGGGCACGGCCAGTGGCGGCTGTACGGCGGGATGCTGAACTTCGGCCACGTGCCCACGTTCCACGACGGCGGCCTGGCCATGCCGCGCATCGAGGTGCACGTGCTGGACTTCGCCGGCGATCTGCGGGGCCGGACGGTGAAGGTGGAGTGGTTGCGCCGGCTGCGGGACGAGCGCCGTTTCGACGGCGTGGGGGACCTGATCGCGCAGCTGCGGAAGGACGAGGCGGGGGCGCGAGAGGCGGTGCGGGCCACGCCGTTGCCGCCAGGGGATGCGTCCGGGATTAGGCGTTGAACCCGGGCCGGCCGGGCACCATAATCCGGCCAGGAATTCCCGACGCCGCGCTTCCGCGTTCACGGAGGAAGGAACTCGTGATGTCTGCTGCCACCACGCCGGTGGTCCTGCGGCGAGTGCTCGCCGCGGTCTCCCTGATCATGATGGTCCTGCTGGTCTGCGGCGCCCTGCTCGCTGGCGGAGCGCTCGTGGCGGACCGGGCGCATGCGCAGGACCTGAGTCCGGAGCTGCTGCGCGAGGCGGCGCGGCGCAGCGGGCTGAGCGAGGAGGAGATCCTCCGGCGGTACCGCCAGCAGCAGGGGGGGCGGGGCGTCTCGGCGTCCGACACCACCGCCGCACCGGGGCGGAGGGGGCTGGAGGGGATCGACGATCGCGCGCCGGCCGGTCTGCAGCGGACGGCAGCCGACAGCGTAAGCCGGGCCGCCCAGCGAGCCGGTCGCGGGGAGGCGAGCTACTGGCTGGAGGCCCCGCAGGTCCGCCTGCCCCTGTCGGGCGAGGAGTTCACGGGCGCCGAGGCCGACTCGGTGCTCGCGCTGCTCGAGGAGCCCGCGGGTGCGGAGCTGGAGATCTTCGGGCGTTCGTTCTTCCGGCTGCCCGCGGCGGTGTTCGATCCACCGAGCTTCGGCCCGGTGCCCCGGGACTACCTGATCGGCGTGGGCGACGAGATCGTGGTGGATGCCTGGGGCGAGGTGGAGTTCCGGGTGGAGCGCGTGGTGGACCGTGACGGGACCATCATCCTGCCGCGGGGCGGGAAGATCGTCTGCCAGAACCGCACCCTGGCCGCGGTGGAGGAGGCCGTGCGCGGCCGGCTGGCCGAGAGCTATGCGGGGATCAAGGACGGTTCGATCCAGCTGGACGTCTCGCTGGGGCGCCTGCGGGCGATCCGGGTGTTCGTGATCGGCGAGGTGGTCCAGCCCGGCGCGTACGAGCTGAGCTCGGTGGCCACGGTGCTCTCGGCGCTTTACGCCGCCGGCGGGCCCGGCGAGCAGGGGAGCCTGCGGCAGGTGTCGCTGCAGCGCGAGGGCGAGACCGTCGGCACGCTGGACCTCTATCGCTACCTGCTGGAGGGCAAGCGCGACGGCGACGTGATCCTGCGCGAGGGCGACACCATCCTGGTCCCGCACCGCGGGCGGACGGTGCTGCTGCAGGGCGAGGTGCGGCGGCCGGCGTTCTACGAGCTGCGGGCGGGGGAGACGCTGGATGATCTCGTCGATTTCGCCGGTGGGTTCACGGCGGCGGCGGCCACGGAATTCGTGGGCGTCGAACGGATCGTGCCGCCGGCCGAGCGTCAGCCGGACCAGCCGGACCGGACGTTCGTGAGCATCCCGCTGGATCAGCGGACCGGCGAGGTGGCCGATCCGGCTGCGGGCGTGCTGCTCGATGGCGACGTGGTGACCGTGGACGCCATCGAGGATCGGCTGTGGGGCTGGGTGGAGGTCGCCGGCAACGTGAAGCGGCCGGGGCGCTACGAGTGGCACCCGGAGATGTCGGTGCGCGAGCTGGTGGGCCGGGCCGGGGGGCCGTGGCCGGACTACCTGCGGGAGATGGCGGTGATCGACCGGATCGACCGGTTCGAGCGGTTCTCCTCGGTGACGGTGGAGCTGGGGCGGATCCTGCGCGGCGAGGGTCCGGACGTGCCGCTGCAGGAGCGGGACGTGCTGCACGTGTACTCCCAGGGCGAGATGATCGACCGCGAGACGGTGCGGGTGTCGGGGGAGGTGCGCGAGCCGGGCGTGATGGTCTACCGGCGGGGCATGAGCCTGCGGGACGCCATCGTGCGGGCCGGTGGGATCCCCAACACGGGCGACCTCGGGCACGTGGAGATCCAGCGGCTGCAGGAGGACAAGGTCTTCTCCGCGGCGGCGGTGCCGCCGAGCGGGCAGATGGTGGAGACCCTGACGGTGGATCTGTCGCCGGACTACCTGGAGAACGGGGGCGAGATCCTGCTCGAACCCTTCGATCACATCGTGGTGCGCCGACTGCCATGGTACGAGCAGCAGCGGCTGGTCGAGGTGCGGGGCGCGGTGTTCTACAACGGGAGCTTCGCGCTGGAGCGGGAGGACGAGCGGCTGTCCTCGGTGCTGGAGCGGGCCGGGGGGCTGAAGCCCACGGCGTACGCG
>JAASSM010000143.1 GCA_021767885.1 bacterium
CGGTTCACTCGAATGGGGCTTGCGGGTTTGCCCGCACTCTTGTTCATGCCGCACATCCGTGTGCGGCACCCTGCGGGCGCCTAAGGGCGTGCAACCCGGCTTTCCTGCCGGGTTGTGCCCGGTCCTCGACGGGCAGCCAGCCCGCCTTCGGCCCGGCGCCTCGATTGCGAACAAACCCGCAAGCCCGAGGCGCCATTGATTCGTGCAGTGGTTCCCTAGTCGTGGTCAGTCGGTGGAACCCGCGCGATCGCGGAAGTGGTTGAAGAACTGCCGGGCCGTGCGCCCGCTGTGGCCGCCGCGGGTGCGGGCGAAGGCCCGCGCCTCGTCGTGCAGCGCGAGCCGGTCAGGGTAGTCGGGGAACAGGCTGTCGACAATCGCCAGGTAGCCGTCCATCTTCAGGGGATAGAAGGAGAGCCACAGGCCGAAGCGGTCGGAGAGGCTCAGGCGCTCCTCCACCGCGTCGCCGTGGTGGATCTCGCCCTCCACCAGCCGGCTGGCGCGGTTGTCGTCGGCGGGCTCGGGCATCAGGTGGCGGCGGTTGCTGGTGGCGTAGACCGCCACGTTGGCCGCCGGCCGCTCGATGGAGCCGTCCAGCACGGTCTTGAGCGCCCGGTAGCCGGGTTCGCCGCGGGCGAAGGTGAGGTCGTCGCAGAACACCACGAAGCGGTGCGAGTCGCCGCGGATCTCGTCGACGATCTCGGGCAGGTCCAGCAGGTCGTCGCGGTCCACCTGGATCATCCGCAGCCCCTGGCCGGAGAAGACGTTGAGCATCGACTTGACCAGCGCCGACTTGCCCGTGCCGCGCGAGCCCCACAGCAGGGCGTTGTTGCAGCCACGGCCGTCGACGAAGCGGCGGGTGTTCTCCAGCAGCCGCGCCTTCTGGGTCTCGATGCCCAGCAGCTGGTCGGGGTGGACGGGATCGACGTCGCGCACGCCGCGCAGGCGCTCGGTGCGGGGCCGCCAGATGGCGGCGGGGTAGTGCTTCCAGTCCGGCATGGTGGCTCCGGGTTGGGGGTCGAGCCCCATTCTTGCCCAGCCGGAGGCGGTTTAGAACCCCGGCTGAAATTGTGGTGTCAACGGCCCATGTGTAACATCCTCGTACAACCCCAATCGACACCGACCATGACCATCTCCGCCCCCATGCGCCATCTTCTGCTGCCCTTGCTGGCCCTGGCGCTGCTGCTGGCCGGTTGCGCCCCCGAAGGCGAGCGGCCGCTGCGCGTCGGGACCAACCAGTGGCCGGGCTACGAGCCGCTCTACCTGGCCCGCGACCTCGGTCACCTGGACCGGGAGGTGCGCATGGTGGAGTTCACCTCCACCTCGGAGGTGATGAACGCCCTGCGCAACGGGCTGGTGGAGGCCGGTGGCCTGACCCTGGACGAGGCCCTGACCCTGCAGAGCGAGGGCGTGGAGCTGCGGGTGGTGCTGGTGATGGACGTCTCCGACGGGGCCGACGCCCTGGTGGCGCGCCCGGAGATCGACAGCCTCGCCGAACTGGAAGGCCACCCGGTGGGCTACGAGAGCACGGCGCTGGGGGCCTTCATGCTCAGCCAGGCGCTGGAGCACGGGGGGCTGGCGTTCGAGGACGTGGAGCCGGTCTCGGTGACCGCTGACGAGCACGTGCGCGCCTACCGGCGCGGCGAGGTGGATGCCGTGGTCACCTTCGACCCCGCCCGCTCACGACTGCTGGAGGCCGGCGCCCGCGAGCTGTTCACCAGCGCCGACATCCCCGACAGGATCGTCGACGTGCTCGCGGTGCGCGCCGAGGTCACGCGGCGGCGGCCCGAGGTATTGTCCCGGCTGGTGGACGACTGGTTCCGCACCCTGGCGTGGATGCGCGACCACCGGCCCGAGGCCCTCGAGCGCATGGCGCCGCGCCTGCAAACGACCCCCGGGCACCTGGAGCAGGCCTATGCCGGCATGCACCTGCCCACCCGAGCCGAGAACCGCGAACTGCTCGGTGGCGACTCCCCGCGGCTGGCGGACACCCTGGATGCGTTGCTGCCGGTGCTCGAACGGCGCGATCTCCTGTCCGGCCCGGTCGAGGGCCGCGCCATGCTCACCGACCGGTTCCTGGCGGACTAGCCCATGCGCCGCCTGCTGGTCCTCTTTCCCCTGTTCACCGTCCTCGCCGTGGTCGGCGCCGCCGCGGTCACGCTGGCGTTCACCTACCAGCGCTCGGCGGCCGAGATCGAGGCCAATGCCGAGCGCCAGCTGCGCCTGGAGCTCGCCCGGCTGCAGCACAACCTGGTGACGGCGGTTGCCGAGGACCGGATCGAGGATGCCCGCCAGGCGGTGGCCTTCCTCGGGGCGTTGCCGGCGGTGGCCGAGGTCTATCTCGCCGACACCGAAGACCGGGTGCTCGCCGCCCTCTCCCTGGCGACCCTCGACCGGAGGCTGGCCGAGGTCTATTCCGCGCTCGACCCCGAGGCCGCCCGCCTGGCCCGCGCCCAGCGCCAGCTGCAGATCGTCCCCGGGGCTGACGGCCAGCGCCTGCACGGCTACGCCGGGGTGCGCCTGAGCGAGGGCGAGGAGCTGCGTTC
Source organism: bacterium (assembly GCA_021767885.1). The sequence continues at coordinate 2,544 of JAASSM010000143.1, forward strand.
CCAGCGCTTCGGCACGCTGGTGATCGTCTGGGACATGCAGCCCGCCTACCAGGCCCTGCTGGGCCGCGTGGTGGGCGAGGGCCTGGTCCAGGTGGGGGGCTTCGTGCTGGTGGGCCTGTTCCTGCTGCTGTTCTGGCGCCAGCGGGTGGACATCCCGCTGCGGCGGCTCACCGCGGCCAGCGAGGCGGTGGCCCGGGGCGAGTGGGACTCCCGCGTGGAGCGCGGCGCGGACGACGAGTTCGGCCAGCTGGCCACGGCCTTCGAGCGCATGCTGGTCTCGCTGCGCGAGCAGCGCGAGGCCATCGAGCAGAAAAGCCGTCTCTATCGCACCCTGAGCGAGGTCAGCCGGGCGATCGTCTCGGTGGACGAGCGCGACGCGCTGCTCGGTCGGGTCGTCGACACCGTGGTGGCCGATGCCGGTTTCGCCCGCGCCGACCTCTGCCTGGTGGAGGAAGGGCGGATCACCGACTACCTCGGCCGCGTGGCCGGCGAGGACGGCCGCCCCGAGATCGTCGACGCGCAGCCGCCGGAGCTGCTCGAGGGCGTGGTCGACTGCATGCTGCGCGGCCCGGCGGTGTTCACCCTCAACGACTCGCGCCTCGGGGCCGGCAGCCTGCTGGCCATCCCCGTCCTCTCCGGGGATCGGCTGGTGGGCGTGCTCTGCGCGGCCGACGGCGACTCGACCGGGCTCGACGAGGCCCTGAGCCACCTGCTCTCGGAGATCGCCGACGAGGTCGCCCATGGCCTGCGGGTGATCGCCTTCGACCGGGAGCGCCGGGAAAACCTCGAGGCCCTGCGCCAGAGCGAGGAGAACCTCGAGGTCACCCTGATGAGCATGGGCGACGGCGTGCTGGTGACCGATGCACGCGGCCGGCTGGTACGGATGAACCCGGTGGCCGAGCAGCTCACCGGCTGGCCGCTGGCGGAGGCCCGCGGCGAGGACATCCACGACGTCTTCACCATCACCAACGTCAAGACCGGCCAGCCGGTGGAGAACCCGGTGGACCGGGTGCTCGCCCACGGCGAGACGGTGGGGCTGGCCAACCACACGGTACTCCACGGCCGCGACGGCGGCCGCTGCCACATCTCCGATACCGCCGCGCCCATCCGCGGGAGCGACGAGAGCGCGGTGCGCGGCGCGGTGCTGGTGTTCCAGGACGTCACCGAGGCCTACCAGCGACGGGCCGCGGTGGAGGCGAGCGAGGCCCGGCTGCGCACGCTCTTCCAGGTGGCGCCCTTCGGCATCCTCGTGCTCTCCGCCGAGGGGCGGGTGCAGCAGGTCAATCCCGGCGGTGCGCTGATGTTCGGCTTCGAGCCCGAGGAAGTCACCGGCCTGGAGCTCCACCAGCTCGTCCCGGGCGTCGGCGATCTGGGCGAGATCGGCCTCCAGCGCCTGGTGAGCCCGGTGGTCGACGATCCCGAGGGGACCGAGCTGGAGGGCGTGCGCTCGGACGACAGCCGCTTCCCGGTAGAGCTGTTCCTCAAGGACATGCAGCTGCCCAGCGAGCGGCTCTACGTGGCCATCGTGGCGGACATCACCGAGCGCCGGCGGCGCGAGGAGCGCATCCGCCAGCTGGCCTTCCAGGACCCGCTCACCGGCCTGCCCAACCGTTCGCTGCTGCACGACCACCTGGAGCTGGCGCTGGCCCAGGCGCGGCGCAACGGCGATCACGTGGTGGCGATCTTCATCGACCTGGACGGCTTCAAGGACATCAACGACTCCTACGGCCACTCCCAGGGGGACGCGGTGCTGGCCGAGGTGGCCCGGCGGCTGCCGCCGCTGATGCGGGTCTCCGACACGGTGGCCCGGGTGGGCGGCGACGAGTTCGTGGTGATCCTGCCGGACGCCTCGCCCGACCGCGAGGAGGCCGTGCACGAGGCGGTCGAGGTGGTGGAGAAGGTGGCCGAGGCGATCGGCCGGCCCATCGAGCTCGCCCGGCGCACGGTGCGCCTGGGGGCGAGTTTCGGCATCTCCCTCTACCCGGTGGACGCCGGCGATGCCGAGGTGATCCTCAAGCACGCCGACACGGCCATGTACCAGGCCAAGTCGCAGAAGCCGGGCAGCTACTGCTTCTTCGAGCCGCGCATGAACGAGGAGGTCACCCGGCGGCTGGAGCTGGAGCAGTCGCTGCGCGACGCCCTGCGCGAGGAGGCCTTCGAGCTCCACTACCAGCCGGTCTATGAGGCCCGCGAGGGCGGGGTGGCCGGCTTCGAGGCACTGCTGCGCTGGCCGCATCCCGAGCGCGGCTGGGTCTCGCCCGAGGAGTTCATCCCCATCGCCGAGCGCAACGGCAGCATCGTGCCGCTGGGGGCGTGGGTGCTGCGCGCGGCCTGCAAGCAGCTGGCCGACTGGCGCCGGCGGGGGCTGTCATCGGACTGCCGCATGGCGGTGAACGTGAGTACCGTGCAGCTGCTGGAGGACGGATTCCCCGGCACCGTGCGCGAGATCCTCGACGAGACCGGCCTGCCGGCCGACCGGCTCAAGCTGGAGGTCACCGAGACCGCGGTGCTCGAGGCCACCACCGCCGCCGAACACGTGATCGAGGAACTGCGCGGGCTGGGCGTGCCCCTGAGCGTGGACGACTTCGGCACCGGCTATTCCTCGCTCGGCTACCTGCGCCAGCTGCCCATCTCCGAGCTCAAGATCGACCGCTCCTTCGTCCGCGACCTGGGCGAAAGCCACGACGAGATGGCCATCGTCGACACCATCGTGGCCATGGCCAGCCGGCTGCGCCTCGACACCGTCGCCGAGGGCGTGGAGACCGAGGTCCAGGCCGAGCTCCTGCGGCGGATGGGCGTCACCCACCTGCAGGGCTACCTCTTCAGCCGCCCGAGACCGGCCGGGGACGTCGAGGGCGATCTCGGACTGGAACAGCCCTGATCCCGCCACCACCCTCGACCACTACGCACTACGCACTACGCACTACCCAATCCCCAGCTCGTCCCAGATGGCGTCCACCCGTTCCTTGACCGCCGGGTCCATGACGATGGGCTCGCCCCATTCCCGGTCGGTCTCCCCGGGCCACTTGTTGGTGGCATCCATGCCCATCTTGGAACCCAGGCCCGATACCGGCGAGGCGAAGTCCAGGTAGTCGATGGGGGTGTTCTCGATCATGGCGGTGTCCCGGGCCGGGTCCATCCGGGTGGTCATGGCCCAAATCACGTCCTGCCAATCCCGCACGTCCACGTCCTCGTCGGTGACGATCACGAACTTGGTGTACATGAACTGGCGCAGAAAGCCCCACACGCCCATCATCACCCGCTTGGCGTGGCCGGGGTACTGCTTC
>JAASSM010000144.1 GCA_021767885.1 bacterium
AGACCGCCACCGGGGCGGTCCAGCAGCTCGAGCTGCCGCTCGCCGTGGGCGGGGCCGACGCCAGCAGCCCCGTGGGCCCCGGCCTCCTCGGCTACCTCGCCTGGGACAGCGCCGACCCCGCCGCCGACGCCCCCGTCTACTGGTGGCGCGAGATCGATCCCAGCCACGGCGGCCCGGGGCAGGACGTGGGTCTGGCCGACTTCGGCTACGAGCAGGACGACACCCGCACGCTCGATCTGCCGTTCACCTTCCGCTTCCGGGGCCGCGACTACGACCGCATCGCGATCTGCTCCAACGGCTGGGTGAGCCTGGGCCAGACCTACCTGGTCCACTGGCGCAACTGGGGCCTGCCGGCGGCCGGCGCCCCGGACCCCCTGCTGGCCGTCTTCTGGGACGATCTCCAGCAGTCCGGCACCAATCGCGTCTACCATCATCACGACGCCGAGGCCGGCGTCTACGTGGTCCAGTGGAGCCGCATGCGCAACCTCTACAACGGCCAGCAGAACTGCCAGGTCCTGCTGTACGACCCGGCCGTCCATCCCACCGCCACCGGCGATGGCCTCATCGTCTACCAGTACGATCAGGTGACCAACAACGACACCGGCCGCGGATACGCCACCGTGGGCCTGCAGGACGGCCACGATGGGCTGACCTACACGTACTACGCGGACTACCCCGCCGGCGCGCGCACCCTCGCCGCCGGCCAGGCCATCGCCTGGGTGCCGGCGGGCCCCGACGTGCCCGCCACCGCCACGGTGACGCCGTCCGCGGTGGACGTGCTGCTGGCGCCCGGAGAGCAGCGCGAGATGGCCGTGACCCTGGCCGCCGGCGGACCCGGGGGCGCCGTGCTGCGCTGGCGCGCTGCCCTGGTGGAGCCGGCCCGGGGCGACGCGGCCGCGGGCGGCGACGCCGCCGATGACGGTGCCGCGAACGACGGCGCCGCAGCCGACGTGAGCGAGCGGACGGTGGAGGTGGTGATCCCCGACGGCGGCGAGATCTGGGCGGTGGGGGAGAATCGCCTGATCCGCTGGAACGCCAGCGCCGCGGTGCAGTCCGTCCGCTTGCTCGTGGACCGGGGCGCGGGCTACGAGGTCCTGGCCGACGGCCTGGACGCCGCCACGGGCAGCTGGCCCTGGCTGGTCACCGGGCCGGCGTCGGACCAGTGCCGGGTCCGCGTGGTGGACGTCCAGGACGTGCTGGTGAGTGACGCCAGCGACGGGCCGTTCACCATCGCGGCGGACTTCCCGTGGCTGGACGTGGGCCCGCTGGGGGGCGAGGTGCCGGCCGGCGAGACGGCGGAGCTCACCGTGACCCTCGACGCCACGGGCCTCGATCCCGGCCCCTACGCGGCCGACCTGGTGATCCTCAACAGCGCTGGCGAGCCGGTGGTGGTGCCCATCCGCCTGCAGGTCGGCACGTCCACCGGGACGCCGCCGATGGTGGCGGACCTGGCCCTCGCGCCGGCCATGCCCAACCCCTTCAACCCGCGCACCACCCTGCGGTTCGCGTTGCCCCGCGCCGCGGCCGTCGCGCTCACCGTCCACGACCTGCGTGGCCACCGGGTGCGCACCCTGCGCTCCGGCACGCTGGCGGCGGGGACCCACGCGGTGGTCTTCGACGGCACCGGGGACGACGGCCGCGCGCTCCCCTCGGGGACCTACCTGGCGCGGCTGCGAGCGGACGGCGAGGTGATCAGCCGGAGGTTGACCCTGCTGAAGTGACGGGCAGCGGCCGGTCTCGCAGAGACGGAGCGGTCCACCGGGATCCGGCCGGCCGCGCTCGGGGCTCGCGACGGCCCCGGTCCTCGTGCACGGAGCCCCGACCGGTGACGGTCGGGGCTCCGGTGCGTCCAGCGTGGTCCGGCGGCCGCGGCGCCGCGCCGGCGGGCCGCGGGTCGGATCGTCACTTCACAAGCGCCATGCGGCCGGTGGCCAGGTGGTCGCCACTGGTGACGCGGTAGAAGTAGATGCCCGCGGCCACGCCCCGACCGCGGTCGTCGTCGCCACGCCACTGGACCGTGTGCGTGGCGGCGTCGAGCCGGCCGTCCACCAGGGTGCGCACCACGCGCCCCTTGATGTCGTAGACCATGACCGTGGTGTGCGCCGCGCTGGGCAGCGCGAAGCGGATGGTGGTCACGGGGTTGAAGGGGTTGGGGTAGGCCTGGTCCACGCGGAAGGCCACCGGCACCTGCGGATCCTCCACCGGCGAGCTGGTGCCGCAACCGGCCTCGAGGGCGCCGATCAGGCCGCAGCCGCCGCTCTGGTCCGGCGCGCAGGGGCTGGAATCGGCCACGCGGAAGTCGCCGCCGGCCAGGTCGCAGAACAGCGGGTCGGCGGCGATGTTGCCGTCGGCGCCGGTGGGATCGTCCACGCCGCCGTACTGGCTGCCGTCGTTGCCGAAGACGTTGTTGCAGCTGAAGGTGGCCGAACCGCCGGTGGCGAAGACGCCATTGGCCGTGCCGGCGCCGCCGGTGTTGAAGGCGCTGATGCTGTTGCCCAGGGAGAGGCCGGTGCCGGAGGCGTAGATGCCCGCACCGCCGGCGGGGCAGTCGTTGGCCACCACGGTCAGGTTGGTCAGCGTGGCGGTGGTCACGGTGGTCAGGTTCAGCGCACCGCCGAAGAGCAGGGTCTGGCTGCCGGAGATCACGGTGCTGCTGAGGTTCACCTCGGTGCAGCTGGCGAACTGCAGCCCGCCGCCGGACTGGGCGCCGTTGTCGGCCACGGTCAGGCCGCTGGCGGTGACCGACGCGCCGGTGGCGTACAGGCCGCCACCGTTCATGAAGGTGGCCGCCGCGGTCTGCACGTTGCCGCTGAGCACCACGTCCTCGAACTCGTGGACGCCGCCGCCGAGGTGCACGCCGCCGCCGCTGAGGCGCGCGGTGTTGCCGGAGACCTCGCCGCCGATCATGGTCAGGCTGGCCGTGGCATTGAGCTCGGTGAGGTAGATGCCGCCGCCGCGCTCGAGACCGGTGTGTCCGCTGACCACCACGTCCGTCAGCACCGGCGCCGCGTCCACCACGTGCAGTCCGCCGCCCACGGGGGGATTGCTGAAGTTGTCGGTGAGGGGGATGTTGTCGACGATCTGCACGCTGGTCAGCGTCGGGGTGCCGCGGTAGATGAAGACGCCGGCACCCAGGATGCCGGTGTTGCCCTCGATCACCAGGTTCTCCAGCACGGCCTGGGAGTTGTTCAGCGCCATGCCGCCACCGAGGCCCACCTGGGTGTTGTCGCCCACCACGTTGCCCGTGATGGTCAGGTTGCGCAGCGTGGGCGAGGTGCCGTTGATCATCACGCCGCCGCCGTAGCGGCCGGAGTAGGGGATGTTGGAGAAGTTGCGGCCGCCGCCGCCGGTGACCAGGAAGCCGTCCACCACGGTGCTGGGCTCCACGGTGCCGAAGAACTGCAGCGCCGGGCCCGTCGGGTCGCCGTCGATGGTGCTGGGCGTGCCCAGCGGATCGCGGGTGGTGTAGCTGGCATCGTAGCCGCCCAGGACCTGCAGGCCCTTGCCCACCATGGTCACCGGCCCGAGGACCTCGCTGGCCAGGACCTTGATCGTGTCGCCCTCGGCCGCCGAGTTCAGGGCGTCGGCGATCTCGAGGAACTCCCCGGGCACCTGCTGGACGTCGTCGCCCAGGGCCTTCAGCAGGTTCACGCGGCCGGCGCCGAGCAGCCCCTCGTAGCCCGGGTTGAGGTGGTCGATGTCGTCACAGGTGTCACGCAGCAGCTGGGACAGCTCCACGCTGGTCAGGCCCGGCAGGGCCGACCACACCAGGGCGGCGGCGCCGGCGGCCAGGGGCGAGGCGAAGCTGGTGCCCTGGGTGGTGTTGTAGATGCTCTCGTCGTTGATGCGGTCGTAGCCGGTGGTGTAGATCCCCGTGCCGGGCGCGCTGAGGTCCACCCAGGTGCCGTAGTTCGAGAAGCTGGCCTTGCCGTCGTCGCTGTTGGTGGCCGCGACGCCGAGGACGCGGGTGTCCGAGCCGCTGCCGTCGGGGTAGCCGTTGAGATAGGAGGCGTCCTGGTTGTTGTCGTTGCCCGCGGCGGTGAAGATCAGGCAGCCGGCGTTCAGGGCGCTGCGCACGGCGTTGCTGAGGAAGGCGCTGCTGCCCCAGGAGGCGTTGAGGATCTTCGCGCCGTTGGCCGCGGCGTAGATGATGCCCTGGGCGGCGAAGTCCATGCGCACCACGCCCTGGGTCTCGCCATCGGGCAGCCAGCCCACGCGCAGGGCCATGATCTTGCAGCCCGGAGCGGTGCCGGCGATGCCGATGCCGTTGTTGGTCAGCGGGGCCACCACGCCGGCGCAGTTGGTGCCGTGGCTCTCGTAGTCGGAGGGGTCGTTGTCCTGGTCCTCGACGTCCTCGTCGGGCCAGCCGGAGCCGGGGGGCAGGTCCACGAAGTCCCAGCCGCGGATGTCGTCCACCTTGCCGTTGCCGTCGTCGTCCACGCCAGCGGTGCCGTAGTACTCGTCCCAGTTGGTCCAGATGGCGCCGTTGACCTTGTCGGGGTGCGGGCCGCCCAGATCGGGGTGGCGCCAGTCCACGCCCGAGTCGATCACCGCGACGATCACGTTGCTGTCGCCCAGGGACTCGGCCCAGCCGCCGAGGGCGCGGATGTCGGCGCCGCCGAGGCTGGTGTTGCGGAGGTAGTACTGGTTGTTGAGGTCGTTGGGATAGAAGGCCGTCCCATACATCTTGCAGATGTCCACCGCCCGGGCCTCGGCCACCTCGGGCAGCCTGGCGTAGTCGGCCAGGACGGTCTGCAGGCCGGCGGCGGCGGGGAAGTCCACCGCGTAGACGCGCGAGAGCACGTCGGCATCGGACTTGTTCGCCAGCTTGGCGGGCATCTCGCCGTAGAGCGGGGCGATGTCGGTGACGCCGTGCTTGGCGGTCAGCGCGTCCAGCCCGGCGATGCCGGTGCGCGGCGCGCCGCCGCTCTTGTCCACGGCCAGCTTCATGCCGGGCTGCACGGTGATGACGACCCGGTCGGGCACCTGCCCGACCACCGAGGAGTTCTCGTAGGTGGCCGCGGCGGCCGCGCCGCAGAGCAGCGTGATCAGGATCGCGGCCAGGGTGAACTTCTGCATGGGACAACTCTCCTGGGTGACATGGAGCGAGGACGCACGAGGCTGGCCGACGCGCGCCGGAAACACGACCTGGAACCAGTAGAATAACGGAATTCCATCGCGGTATCAATTCCCCTGGCGGTATGTTAAAAAGCTGGCGGTGGTCCCTGCCGGCCCGCCACACCACGGATCGGACGCCATGACGCACCGCAACCGCCCGCTGGACATCGTCTTCCTGGAATCCCACGACGGGGGCTCGCACCGGGATTTCCGCGAGGGGCTCACGCGCCACTCGCGCCACCGCCTGCGCTCGCTGACCCTGCCGCCACGCTTCTGGAAGTGGCGCATGCGCGGCGCCGCGGTCTGGTTCGCCGACCAGCTCGACGCCGATCCCGGGCCGTGCGATCTCATCCTCGCCACCAGCCTGCTGAACCTCGCGGACCTGCGCGGCCTGCTGCGGCCGCCCCGTGACCGCGTCCCGCTGGTCCTCTACATGCACGAGAACCAGCTCACCTATCCGCTCTCGCCACGCGAGGAGTTCGACTTCCACTTCGGGTTCACCAACATCGTCAGCGCCCTGGCGGCCGACCACGTGGTCTTCAACTCCGATTTCCACCGCGAGCGCTTCCTCGACGCCCTGCCCGCGTACCTCGGCCGCATGCCCGAGGCGGTGCCGAAGGACATGCGGGGCCGGCTGGCCGCGCGCAGCAGCGTCCTGCCGGTG
>JAASSM010000145.1 GCA_021767885.1 bacterium
CCCCGCGTCTCTTGCCGGAAGGACTTGTGTCCGCGGCTCCGGTGACTATACTGGAGCCCCGAACGCGCCCATCGGGCCCCGAAACCGCCCTTTCACCGTGATCCGGCCGCCTGCGGGCGTGCGCCGGACCGTTCGTTCCTCGAGGAGGAGACATGAGCGAGAAGAAGGTCTATTTCTTCGGCAACGGCCAGGCCGACGGCGAGGCCGGCATGAAGAACCTGCTGGGCGGCAAGGGTGCCAACCTGGCGGAGATGACGTCCATCGGCGTGCCTGTCCCGCCGGGATTCACCATCACCACCGCCGAGTGCATCGCGTACCAGAAGACGGGCGAGCTGTCCGACGCGTTGAAGAGCGAGGTCCGCGAGGCCATGGGCCGCGTCGAGGAGATCATGGGCAAGACGTTCGGCGACGCGGCGGACCCCCTGCTGTTCTCCGTGCGTTCGGGGGCGCGGGTCTCCATGCCGGGCATGATGGACACCGTGCTGAACCTCGGCCTGAACGACGACTCCGTGCGCGGTCTGGCGGAGAAGGCCGGCAACGAGCGCTTCGCCTGGGACAGCTACCGTCGCCTGATCCACATGTACGGCGACGTGGTCATGGGCGTGCACGCGGAGCACTTCGAGGACGCCATCGACGCCCTGAAGGACCGGCGCGGCGTCAAGCTGGACACCGAGCTGACCGTGGACGATCTCAAGGACCTGGTGGACGCCTACAAGAAGGTGGTGGCCGAGCACGCGGACCATCCCTTCCCGGACGATCCCTGGGACCAGCTCTGGGGCGGCGTCCTGGCGGTCTTCAAGAGCTGGAACGCGGCCCGGGCCCGGGAATACCGCCGCATCCACCGCATCCCCGAGGACTGGGGCACGGCGGTGAACGTCCAGGCCATGGTCTTCGGCAACCTCGGCGAGACCAGCGCGACGGGCGTCGCCTTCACCCGCGATCCGTCCACGGGCCAGAACGTCTTCTACGGCGAATTCCTGGTCAATGCCCAGGGCGAGGACGTGGTGGCCGGTATCCGCACCCCGCAGCAGCTGAACAACGCCGGGCGCGAGGCCCTGCCCGCGGGCAACGAGGCCAAGGATCTGCCCACCATGGAAGAGGTCATGCCGGAGCTCTACGAGGACCTGGCCAGGATCCGCACCCGCCTCGAGGCGCATTACAAGAACATGCAGGACGTGGAGTTCACCATCCAGGAGGGTCGCCTCTGGATGCTCCAGACCCGCAACGGCAAGCGCACCGGCACGGCCGCCATCCGCATCGCCGCCGAGATGGAGGGCGAGGGCCTGGTGACGTCGAAGCAGGCGGTCATGATGGTCGAACCGGATCATCTCGACCAGCTGCTCCATGACCAGATCGACCCCGACGCCGAGTTCGAGGTCCTGGCCAGCGGTCTGCCGGCCTCGCCGGGCGCCGCCCAGGGCAAGATCATGTTCACCGCCGAGGACGCCGTCGCGGCGGCCGAGAAGGGCGAGAAGGTGATCCTGGTCCGGCGTGAGACCAGCCCCGAGGACATCGCGGGCATGCACAGCGCCCAGGGCATCTTCACCAGCCGGGGCGGCATGACCAGCCACGCGGCGGTGGTGGCCCGCGGCATGGGCAAGCCCTGCGTGGCCGGATGCGGCGAGGCGCGGGTGGAGGCCGCGAAGAAGCAGCTCACCATCAAGGGCCAGACCTTCGGCGAGGGCGACGTGATCACCATCAACGGCACCACCGGCGCGGTGATCGCCGGGGCGCCGCCCCTGGTGCCGCCCCAGCTGGACGATCCCAACCTCTCGAAGGTCATGGACTGGGCCGACGGCTTCCGCCGGCTGAAGGTGCGCACCAACGCCGACACGCCCCACGACAGCCGCCAGGCCCGGGAGTTCGGCGCCCAGGGCATCGGCCTCTGCCGTACCGAGCACATGTTCTTCGGCGAGGACCGGATCCGTCGCATGCGCCAGATGATCCTCGCCGAGGACGAGGCCGCGCGTCGCAATGCCCTGGAGCACATCCGGCCGCTCCAGCAGGAGGACTTCGAGGGCATCTTCGAGGCCATGAACGGCCTGCCGGTGACCATCCGGCTCCTCGACCCCCCGCTGCACGAGTTCCTGCCCCAGGGCGAGAAGGAGATCGAGGAGCTGGCGGGCGACCTCGGGGTCTCGGTGAGCGAGGTCCAGCACAAGATCGAGAGCCTGCACGAGGCCAACCCCATGCTCGGCCACCGCGGCTGCCGGCTGGGGCTGACCTACAACGAGATCTACGAGGTGCAGGTGGAGGCCATCATCGGCGCGGCCATCGCGGCCAGGGGCCGTGGCATCGACGTGCGCCCGGAGATCATGATCCCGCTGGTGGGCACCCGCCGCGAGCTGGCCGACATGCGGGAGCTGTGCATCGCCACCGCCGCGCGCGTCATGGAGCAGCAGGGCGGCGAGGTGGACTACCTGGTGGGCACCATGATCGAGATCCCGCGTGCGGCGCTCACCGCCGACGAGATCGCCGAGGTGGCCGACTTCTTCAGCTTCGGCACCAACGATCTCACCCAGATGACCTTCGGCTACAGCCGCGACGACATCGCCAGCTTCCTGCCGGTCTACCTGCAGAAGGGCGTGCTGCCCAGCGATCCGTTCCAGCAGCTGGACCAGACCGGCGTGGGGCAGCTGGTGGCCATGGCGGCGGAGAAGGGGCGCCAGACCAACCCGGACCTGCACGTGGGCATCTGCGGCGAGCACGGGGGCGATCCGAGCAGCGTCGCGTTCTGTCACCGGGTGGGGCTGGACTACGTCAGCTGTTCCCCGTTCCGGGTGCCCATCGCCCGGCTCGCCGCGGCGCAGGTGGCCATCGAGGAGGAACTCGCGGGCTAGCCGCGGGTAACAACGCCGACACCGATCGCGGCGGTCGCCGGCTCCGGCTGCGACCGCCGTGATCGTCTCCGGCCACCGTCACGAGGAGCCACCGTGGATCTGCAATGGCTCATGCCTGCCTGGGCCTGGCCCGTGCTCGCCGGCATCGCCGTGGTGAGCGTGTGGTGGGCCCATCGCTGCTATGCCGGCGCCGTCCCGGCGCCCACGCCTCGCGTGCGGCGCCTGCTCGTCGCCCTGCGGGCCGCGGCGGTGGTCCTGGCGGTGATCGCCCTGGCGCGTCCGCTGCTCATCCGGTGGCAGCAGACGGCCGCGCCGGCCACGGTGGCCGTGGTGGTGGAGGACTCCGGGAGCATGGCCCTGGCCGACGAGGCGGATGGCCCCTCCCGCTGGCGGCGGGCCTGGACGCTCGTGGCCAGCATCGATTCCACCCTCGCCGCCGGCGACGAGGCGGTCCGCGTGGCCACCTTCCGGGGCAACGGCCTGGGGGACCTGGTGGCGCAGGCTCCGGCCACCGCCCTGGCCGACACGCCGCGGGCGGTGGGGACGGATCTGCCGGCGCTGGTGGCCCAGGTCCGCCAGCGGATGCTGGCCTCGCCCCTGCGCGGCGTGGTGGTGCTCGCCGATGGCCATTCCCGGAGCGAGCGCCCGTCGGCGCTGGCCGGCGGCGCGGATCGCCTCTGGTTCCTGGGACTGGGCGATCCCGAGGGGCCGGCCGATCGCCACGTCGCGGACCTGCGGGCGCCCGATGCGGTGCTCCGCGGGGAGCCGCTCACCGTGGAGGTGGCCGTGGGGCAGCGCTGGCAGGCCGCATCGCCCGCCGATTCGGTGCGGGTGCAGCTGCGCCACCGGGGCGCCGTGGTGGCCGAGGCCACCGCGCCGGCGGCGGATCTGGTGCGGCGGGAGCTGGTCTGGACGCCATCGGAGGTGGGTCTGGCGGTGCTCGAGGTCTCCGTCTCCCCCCTGGACAACGAGCGTTTCCAGGCCAACAACACCGCGACCCTGGCCGTGGACGTGCGCAAGGAGCGGTCGCAGGTGCTCCTGCTGGCACCCCGTCCGGGCTGGGACGTGCGATTCCTGGCCCAGGCGGCGGCGCGGGAACCGCGGCTGGCCCTGCGGGTGGTCCGCCCCGGCCCGGAGGGACCGGTCCTTGCAGACAGCCTGAGCAGCTGGTCGGCACCGGTCACGGCGGGCGCCTGGCGGGACGCATGGGACGCCGTGGTGCTGGCCGGTCCTCCGGGCGGGCTGCTGCCCGATGGCGGCCGGAGCCTGGCCGCGGCGGTGCGCGAGGGGCTGGGGCTGCTCGTCATCGCCGGGGATCCCGGCACGGACCAGCGACCGCGAGCCTGGCCGGAGGACCTCGCCACGCTGCTGCCCGTCGCGCCGGCGGCCGCCGCCCCGGCGGCGGCCGAGGTGCCGGTCACCGCCGGACCCGGCGGGGCCCGGCACCCCATCCTGGCCGGCATCACCCACGGGCCGGGCACGCCGCCAGGTCTGGGCGGGTTGCCGCCCCTGCGCCGGCTCCAGGCCGCGCGGCCGCGGCCGGCCGCGGAGATCCTGCTCGCCGCCGGTGCGGAGCGGCCGGTGCTGGCGACGGCGGCGCGGGATGCGGGGCGGGTCCTCTGGTTCGGTGGGCGGCGCCTCTGGGAGCTGGCCTTCTGGCAGCTGCCGTCCCGGCTCGACCAGGCCGAGCATCCCGGGCGCCGGCTCCTGCGGCAGATGCTGCTGTGGACCGCCCTGGGCGACCAGGCCGGCGGTCTCGTCCTGCAGGGGCAGAAGCTGGCCTACGAGGAGGGCGAGCCCCTGCCGGTGGCGGTGCGCTGGCGGGATCTGCGCGGCGAGCCGGTGACCGGCCGCCCGGTGAGCGTGACGGTCGCCCGGCCCGACGGAGGTGATCCGCGGGTCCACTCGCTGCAGCCGGATCCGGCCCGGCCGGGCCTGAGCCGGGGCGAAGTGCCCCCGCTGCCTCCGGGGCGCTGGCGCCTGACCCCCCGGGGCGAGGGCGACCCGCCCACCGAGGGCGAGCCGCGTGACATCGTGGTCACCGCCGCGGAGCGGGAGCGGGCCCAGGTCCGCCAGGACCGGCGCATGCTGCGCCTGGTGGCCGCCCGCCTCGGTGGCGAGGCCCTCGACGGCGGCCGGCCGGACCACCGGCAGGCGTTGCTCGCGGACCTGGCCGCGCTGGATGCGAGCCCGGAGCCGCGGACGCGCCAGGACCGTCACGAGCCCGCGGCCGGCTGGCCCTGGTTCGCCCTGGCGGTGGGATTCCTCGGCGCCGAGTGGTTGCTGCGGCGGCGGTACGGTCTGCTCTAGAGCCCCGTCCGCCTCCATCTCCTCCCGGAAAGCGGGCCTGGCCCGTGCTCCTGTTGCCATTGCTGATCACCACCGCGGTGGTGATCAACGAGGTCCTCTACGACCCGCCCGGAGCCGATGCCGGCGGCGAGTTCGTCGAGCTGTACAACCCCGGCCCCGTCCCCGTGCACCTGGACGGTTACCGCCTCGAGTTCGCCAACGGCGCCGACGGCCCGGCCTGGCAGCTCCGCTGGCAGGGCGAGGCCGGCGACCACCTGGAGGCGGGGGCCTTCTTCCTGGTGGCAGACGACGGCTGGAGCGGCCCACCGCCGCAGGCCACGGTGCGGCTGGCCCTGCAGAACGGTCCCGACGCGCTCCGCCTGGTGGCGCCCGACGGCACCACCGACACCGTGGGCTGGGGCGCGGTGGCGCACCCGGAGCTGGCCGAGGGCGCACCGGCGGCCGACGCCGCCGGCCGGGCCCTGGCGCGGCGACCCGACGGGCGCGATACCCAGGACAACGCCGCGGATTTCCGGGAGCACGATCCCACCCCGGGTGGGCCGAACTGGCCGCGGTTCGCGCTCGCGGTGGTGGCGGCCGCCTGGGAACCGCCCTCGCTGGCCAGCTCCGGCCGGACCGTGCACCTGGACC
>JAASSM010000146.1 GCA_021767885.1 bacterium
CGCCGCCGATCTGTCGGTGGACCAGCCGGAGCGGTCGTCCGAGCTGGAGGCCCAGGCCCGGGCCACCCTGCAGCGCGGCGTGGACGTGGGCAACGCCCTGGTCTCGCTGGCGCCCAACAACGCCGACGCCTTCTACTTCCTGGCCAACACCCAGGCCCTGCTCGGCGACGAGACCGCCTACAACGAGAACATCAAGACGTACAACGAGCTTCAGGGGAATCAATAGAGACCATCATCAGCGGCCGGCTGCGGGCGGTGGCGTGACCGCCCGCACTGGCCCGCCCCTTGCAGGATCCCGCCGGCGAAGGTTACGTATCCAGAACCTCGACCGGCGGCCCCGGTGGCCGGAGGACCCCGCGGCCACCGCCCGTGTCACGCAGGACCCTTTCGAATACTCACCAACCCACAGCCTCAGAACTGGGCACGGAACTCCGCTTGGTCCCCACGGGGACCCGTTCGGTGCCGAGACTCGCCGGGCCCGTCCGGGCCTTCCCGGGAGCAGACAATGGATATCAAGGAACTGCAGGAGATGAACATCCGCGAGCTCGTGGATTACGCTCGCGACATGAACATCGAGGGCGTCGCCACCCTGCGCAAGAGCGAGCTGATCTTCAAGATCCTCGAGGGTCAGACCGAGAAGAACGGCTTCATCCACGCCGAGGGCGTCCTGCAGGTCCTCGCCGAGGGCTACGGCTTCCTCCGCGCCGCCAAGTACAACTACCTGCCCGGCCCGGACGACATCTACCTCTCGCCCTCGCAGATCAAGAAGTTCGATCTGAAGACGGGCGACACCATCAGCGGCCAGGTGCGGCCGCCCAAGGAGAACGAGCGGTACTTCGCGCTCCTGAAGGTGGAGTCGGTCAACTACATGAATCCGGAGGACGCGAAGAAGGTCACCCTCTTCGACAACCTCACGCCGCTCTATCCGGACGCCATGATCAACCTGGAGTTCAAGGCCACCAACCTGACCACCCGGTTGATCAACCTGCTCGCGCCCATCGGCAAGGGCCAGCGCGGCCTCATCGTCTCGCCGCCGCGCGCCGGCAAGACCGTGATCCTGCAGACCATCGCCAACGCCATCACCGCCAACCACCCGGAGATCCACCTCATCGTGCTGCTCATCGACGAGCGGCCCGAGGAGGTCACCGACATGGCCCGCTCGGTGGACGGCGAGGTGATCAGCTCCACCTTCGACGAGCCCGCCGAGCGCCACGTCCAGGTGGCCAACATGGTCCTGGCCAAGAGCCGGCGCCTGGTGGAGAGCGGCAAGGACGTGGTGATCCTCCTGGACTCCATCACCCGCCTCGCCCGCGCCCACAACGCGGTGGTGCCGCACTCGGGCAAGATCCTCTCCGGCGGCGTGGACTCCAACGCCCTGCAGAAGCCCAAGCGCTTCTTCGGCGCCGCGCGCAACATCGAGGACGGCGGCTCGCTGACCATCATCGCCACCGCCCTGGTGGAGACCGGCAGCCGCATGGACGAGGTGATCTTCGAGGAGTTCAAGGGCACCGGCAACATGGAGCTGGTGCTGGACCGCAAGATCGCCGACCGCCGCATCTACCCGGCCATCGACATCTTCAAGAGCGGCACCCGCAAGGAGGACCTGCTCATCGACGCCAAGGACCTCAACAAGATCTGGGTCCTGCGCAAGTACCTGAGCGACTACTCGCCCATCGAGGCCATGGAGTTCCTCACCGACAAGCTGGGCAAGACCAAGGAGAACAAGCAGTTCCTGGCGGCCATGAACGCCTGATCCCGGCGATTCATTCCCCGGCCGGGAAAATTGGACCTTGCCCCGCGATCGGTGGTATATTTCCTTGTTGCCTCCTGGACGCACAGGACTGCAACTGAGGTCAGAGGACAATGAAAGAGAAGATCCACCCCAAGTACGTCGACTGCGAGATCACCTGCCTCTGCGGCAACGTGATCACGACGCGGTCCACCCGGCCCAAGCTCAACGTCGAGATCTGCTCGAACTGCCACCCGTTCTACACGGGGCAGCAGAAGATCGTCGACACCGCCGGCCGCGTGGAGCGCTTCCGCAAGCGCTACGAAGGGGTCAAGTACGGCGGCAAGAAGTAGGTCGCGCCCCCGCCGGCTCGCCGGCCTGCGGCTCGAACCGGCCACCGACCTGCACCACGCCTGAGACCATCGCGAGGGCGCCGGGCCGCCGAACCCGGTGCCCTCGTTTCTGTGCCGGCGGTGGACCCGCGTCCCCCGCCAACGCGAAGGACATGCCGTGAGCGACACCCAGCCTTCCCGTCCCGAGGAGCGGCACGCGCCCGACGCCGCCGGCTCCGCAGCCCACGCCGCGGGCGCCGCGCCCGCCGGCCGCCTGCCCGAGGAGCACGCCGAGCCCGAGGTCCGCGGCATCGAGCAGGCCCGGCAGATGGACCTGGCCGTGGGCGGCCAGGCCGTCATCGAGGGCGTGATGATGCGCAGCCCGGGGATCATCGCCACCGCCGTGCGCAATCCCGAGGGCCGCATCGTGATCCGCAAGAAGCCCTTCAAGAGCGTGATCGCCCGCTTCAAGTGGCTGAACATCCCCGTCTTCCGCGGCGGCATCCACCTCATCGAGACCATGGGCCTGGGCATCGACGCGCTCATGTTCTCGGCCGACCAGTCGGTGAGCGAGGACCGCATCGACGCCGAGAAGGCGCCGCTGAAGGACCGCCTGATGATGTGGGGCACCGTGGTGGTGGCCTTCATTCTCAGCCTCGGCCTCTTCTTCTACCTGCCGCTGATGATCACCGAGTGGCTGGGCGCCGAGGGGACGTTCTGGTTCAACATCGTCGACGGCGTCATCCGCGTGGCCCTGTTCGTGCTCTACCTGCTGGCCATCAGCCGCATGAAGGACATGGCGCGGGTGTTCGAGTACCACGGCGCCGAGCACATGTCCATCCACGCCTTCGAGAACGGGCGCTCGCTGGATCCGGACGGGGCGCGGGACTTCACCACCCTGCACCCGCGCTGCGGCACCAGCTTCCTGTTCTTCGTGATGATCATCTCGGTGGTGGTGTTCGTCTTCCTCGGTCATCCGCAGACCGTGGGCGAGCGCCTGCTGCGCCTGGCCTTCGTGCCGGTGATCGGCGGGCTGGCCTACGAGGCCATCAAGCTGTCGGGCAAGTTCTGCGACGCCTGGTGGCTGAAGCCGGCCATCGCGCCGGGCCTGTGGCTGCAGAAGGTGACCACCAGCCGTCCGGACGACGGCCAGCTCGAGGTGGCCATGGCCGCCCTGCGCTCGGCGCTCACCCCCGAGGCGGAGAACTTCCGGACCCGGATCTACTACGACCTGCCGGACACCGCGGCGGCGGCCCCGGACACCGATCCCGGCCCCCCCGTGGCCCCCGCTCAGCCCGGCGAGACCGGAGGCGCGGCGTGAAGGCCAACGTCGAGTCGCTCAGGCAGCGGTTCGCCCAGCTCACCGAGCAGATGAGCGACGGCGAGGTGTTCAAGGACCAGGCGCGTTACCAGGAGCTGGCGCGGGAGCATCGCCGCGTGGAGAAGCAGCTCCAGGTGGGCGAGCGGTGGCTGTCGCTGGTCAACCAGATCGAGGAGAACCGCGAGGTCCTGCACACCGAGAAGGACCCCGACCTGCAGGAGATGGCCCGCGAGGAGCTGGAGGCCCTCGAGCCCCGGCTCGAGGAGGCGGAGCAGGCGTTCGAGACCGCGCTGCTGCCCCACGATCCCAACGACGACCGCGACGCCATCCTCGAGATCCGCGCCGGCACCGGCGGCGACGAGGCCGCCCTCTTCGCCGAGGACCTGCTGCGCATGTACCTGCGGTACGCCGAGCGCCAGGGCTGGAAGACCGAGTTCATCGACGGCACCGAGGGCACCTCCGGGGGCTTCAAGGAGGTGATCTACGCCGTGCGCGGCGACGGCGCCTTCGGCATGCTGCGCTGGGAGAGCGGGGTGCACCGCGTGCAGCGCGTGCCCGCCACCGAGAGCCAGGGGCGCATCCACACCTCGGCCGCGTCGGTGGCCGTGCTGCCGGAGGCCGAGGAGGTGGACGTTGATCTCAACGAGGCGGACCTGCGCATCGACGTCTACCGCGCCAGCGGGCCCGGCGGGCAGTCGGTGAACACCACCGACTCCGCCGTGCGCATCACCCACGTGCCCACCGGCCTGGTGGTCCAGTGCCAGGACGAGAAGTCCCAGCACAAGAACAAGGCCAAGGCGCTGCAGGTGCTGCGGTCGCGCCTGCTGGAGCAGGCCATCGCCGAGCAGGAGGCGCAGATCGCCGCCGAGCGCAAGAGCCAGGTGGGCACCGGGGACCGCTCGGCCAAGATCCGCACCTACAACTTCCCCCAGAGCCGCGTCACCGATCACCGCATCGGCCTGACCGTCCACAGCCTCGATGCCATCATGCAGGGCGAGCTGGACCCGGTGGTGGACGCCATCCAGGAGCACCGGCGCAACGAGGCCCTGGCGGCCAGCCGCGGCGCGTGAGCACCGCTGGCCAGGTCAAGACCGTCCGCGAGCTCATCGCCCTGTCCGCCGGCTACCTCGAGGAGCGGGGCGTGGACTCCGCGCGCCTGAACGCCGAGCGCCTGCTGGGCGACGTCCTGGGCCTGGCGCGCATCGAGCTGTACCTGCAATCGGATCGCCCGGTGACCGGCGAGGAGCTGGACCGCTACCGCGACCTGGTCCGCCGCCGCGGCCAGGGCGAGCCCCTGCAGACGCTCATCGGCACCACCGGCTTCCACTTCCGGGAATTCAAGGTCTCGCGCGGGGTGTTCATCCCGCGCCCGGAGACCGAGCTGCTGGTGGCGGCGGCGCTGGAGCTGCTGCGGCCGGCGGACCACAGCCTGCTCGCCCCGCGCGCGGTGGAGGTGGGCTGCGGCAGCGGCGTGATCGCCATCAGCCTGACCGCCGAGGTGCCGCGCCTGGAGATCTGGGCCACCGACGTCAACGCCGCGGCCGTGCAGCTCACCGGCCAGAACGCCGTCCGGCACGGCGTGGCCGAGCGCGTGCACGTGCTGCCCGGCGACCTGCTGCAGCCGGTGCCCGCCCATCTGCGCGGCGGCCTGGACCTGCTGGTGAGCAACCCGCCGTACATCCGCCGTGCCGAGCTGGCCGGCCTGCAGCGCGAGGTCCAGCACGATCCGGTGGCTGCCCTGGACGGGGGCGAGGATGGCCTGGACGTCTACCGCGCCCTCGGCGCGGCGGCCCCGCGCTGGCTGCGCCCGGGCGGCTGGCTGGCCGTGGAGATCGGCGCCGACCAGGGCACCAGCGTGCCCGACCTCTGCCACCGCGCCGGCCTCGAGCAGGTGTCCGTGCGGCGCGACTACAACCAGCATCCGCGGGTGGTGCTCGCGCGCCGTCCGCCGAAAGAGGCGTGATGGATTCCTTCGTGATCGAGGGCCCCACCGAGCTGCTCGGCGACGTGCGCATCGCCGGCGCCAAGAACGCGGCCCTGCCGGTGATGGCGGCCGCCCTGCTGGCCCGCGGCGAGTCGGTGATCACCAACGTGCCCGACCTGCGCGACACCCGCTTCTTCCTCGACCTGCTGCGTGAGCTGGGCTGCGGGGGCGAGCTGGGCGCCGGCACGCTCACCGTCGATACGGCCGCCGGCGCGCTGTCCACCACCGCGCCCTACGACATCGTCCGCAAGATGCGCGCGAGCATCTACGTCCTCGGGCCGCTGCTCGCCGCCCACGGCGCGGCACGGGTCTCGCGGCCCGGCGGCTGCGCCTGGGGTCCCCGGCCGGTGGACCTGCACGTGCGGGGCATGGCGGCACTGGGCGCGCAGATGAGCG